>CANGXK010000150.1 GCA_947457715.1 Gemmatimonadota bacterium | reverse complement strand
TCACGGTTCGGCGCACCGTGATTCCACGTCTAATCCACCGCTGTGAAAGCAGATCGCCCTCGTGAACGCCTCACGATTCCGCAACCCGCGCGCGCCGTACTGGATCCACGGTCTCTTCGCGTTGAGACCAGCGGTCACGGCCTAGCGTGCCCCCCCACGCACTCAATTGTGTGGTGGGGCATCCGCGGGGAATCGGTGCCCATCCGCGGTGCAGGCGGTTCGCCGGCGGTCGGCATACACAACTTGGCCGCGGATCTGCGCGAAGATGCCGCGGATGAGCGGGGCCAAGTCACGTAGCGGTGCGCCACCCACTCAAATTCGTGAAGAGCCGAATAGGTAATGGGAAAAATCAAAATCCCGTTGCTCGCCGGTTCGGTTGGGATGCCCTTCCAGCCTAACCACTTTTCCAAGAGCCAGGTGTTCCTGAGCGACATCCCGTCCGAAGCGCCGCGTTCCACGAAGAATCTCTGGCCTCGCTGCTCACCGACCTCTTGGAGGCACTCGCCGAAGGCGGGGCGCGATCGAAGCGAGGAGCCGGGCTGGCGTAGCATGCGCGATCTCCAGCCGACCCAGCGGCGACCAGCCGTCCATGAGGAGTCGCTGGCCTGGGGCGGAGGCCAGAATGAATCCATCAAAGCTGGTGGTATGCCTGTCGTACGCTGAGGAAATTTCGACTACGTAGCCGTGGCCCCTGAGAACGGCCTCGACCGAGGCATGCAGCGCCTCGGAGTGCGTCGAAACAAAGAGCCGATCAATACGATGCCCCGTCAGGGACTTCTCGGCGCCTTCTAGCATCTCCGCTTCGAAGCCCTGGATGTCTGAATGGAGGATATCGATGCGGTCCAGTCCATGCTCACGCAAGAAGGCGTCGACCTGCATGCCGGCACGTCCAACCATGCCTTGATGGAACTCCCCCTCGAAGCGGTTGAAGCGGAAGTTTTCACGACCAGCCTCGAGATTGGCCACGTCGGCCTCGACTAAATGACAGGTCGCCTGTGGGTAGGCCTTCTTCAACCACATGGAGTAGTGTGCCCAATACGACCCGAGCTCGAGCATGACGGGGTTGCTCACCGTCAGGCCCTTCAACATCTGCTGGAAACAGTATTCCTCAAGCGGCTCATGGACGCCGCGATTGATCACCAGCAGATCGCTGAAGCTGCCGTAATACGAGCCGGGCCCGCGGAGAGGAACCCGGTTGCCGTTATGCAGGATGACGTTGCCAGCTCCATCGACATAGCCGGCTTCCGGCACGCGGTTGATCAGGAGGTTGACCGGGTCGGCGACGACCTCCCGGAGCCGCTCGTCGAAGCGCACGGCCTTGCCGAGACAGGTGGGGTCTGCAAACGGCTGCTTCGCCAGCCGGAAACCGCGCGCGGCGAATAGCTCAGTAATTCTCGTGAGAATCGACATGTGCGATGGATCCTTGAGATGAGCGCCACGGCGACGGTAATCGCCAGCTGCCGTTTCTGTAAGCTGGGCGGAAGTTACTGCACGAGCCGGGGACGATTCCACCCGTGGGCACCCGGTTCGCCGCCGTCGTGCGCGATCCGCAGCAGGGCTCTACTTTTCCCCGATGCCTTCTGCCCATTCCACGATTCTGACCTCGCCGAGCGCGGCTTCGCCGAGCGCCGGGCCGACGCGCTCCTTCGCGCTGGATCATACGCTCGCCTTCGCGCTGTGTCTCGGCGCCGCGATGCTGTTGCTCTGGCCGCTCCTCACCGGACAGATGCTGTTCGGGGGGGGCCGCTCCGACATGTTCATCGCCGGGTATTCGTTCCGGTTGTTCGGCGCCGAATCGTTCCTGAAAGACGGCGCCATCCCGCAATGGAATCCGTATCTGTTCGGCGGACTGCCGTACATCGCGGCGATGCACGGCGACATTTTTTATCCCACCGCCTGGCTGCGATGGATCATGCCGGTGGATGTGGCCATCACGCTGGGCATGGCGATCCACTTCGTGCTCACCGGATGGTTCACGTACCGCTTCTGTCGATCGCTCGGACTCTCGTGGAACGCGAGCGTGATCGCCGGCGTGGCGTACGAGCTCACGGGGATCGTGGCATCGCAGATGAGCCCCGGGCATGACGGCAAGTTGTTCGTGTCGGCGCTGACACCGCTGGCCTTTTGGACGCTGCTGCACGCCATTCGCCATGCGAAGACGTGGTGCTACGGCGCCTTTGCCTTCGTGGTCGCACTCATCGTGCTTGGCCACTATCACATGGCGTACTTCCTGTTGCTGGCGCTGGGGTTGTGGGCGATCTATCTCGCCTTCTTCGACGCCGAGCGTCCGGCCGGTCTCAATCCGTGGAAGGTCCTCGGATTCTCGGCGATGGCGGTGGCGGTGGGTGGCGGGATCACGGCGTTGCAGGTGATGCCGTTCCTCGAGTACATCCCGTTCTCGCCGCGCGCCGAAGGGGGGCCGGATACCGGATGGGAATTTGCCACCAGCTATGCCTTGCCGCCGTCGGAGATCTTCACGCTGCTGCTGCCGCAGTTCAACGGCGTGCTCGATCAGTACTGGGGACAGAACCCGATCAAGTTCCACACCGAGTACATGGGCTTCCTGCCGCTGGCGCTGGCGGCGCTGGCGCTGGGTGACACGGCGCGTCGTCGGTTCGTGATCGCCTTCAGCATCGGTGCGCTGTTCTTCCTGATGCTGTCGTTCGGCGGCTTCACGCCGTTCTATCGTCCGTTCTACGAACTGCTGCCGCTGGTGAAGAAGATCCGCGCGATGGGGATGGTGTTCTACCTGCCGGCGTTCATGGTATGTGTGCTGGCGGGCGTGGGTTTCGATCGACTGCTGGCGCGCGCCGTGCCCATGCGCACGGTGTTGATCGTGGTCGGTGGCGCCGTGGCATTTGCGCTGCTGGGTACGGTGGGTGGATTGCAGGGCCTCGCCGAATCGCTGGCGATCCCTGAGCGCCTCGACGCCGTCGCGGCCAATGCGCCGTCTCTGCAGAGCGGTGCGCTCCGGTTGCTGGTGTTCGTGGTGCTGGGTGGCGCGGTGCTCTGGGCCGTGGCGGCGGGTCGCATCGGGGCGCGCCTGGCCACGGCGGCGCTGGTGGCGATCGTGGGGCTCGACCTATGGAGCGTGGACAAGCAGTTCTACACCTTCTCGCCGCGCGCCAGCACGCTGTTCGCCGACGATGCGGTCACGACGTACCTCAAGAAGGTGCCAGCGCCGTACCGTGTGATCGACGGGGGTAACAGCTATGGGCAGTCGATCCTCATGGCATACCGCATTCCGAGTGCGATGGGTTACCACGGCTTCCAGCTGCGTCGCTACAACGAGCTGGCCGGAGCGAAGGAAGGATTCCGCAACCTGCTCACGCCGAACATGTTCGACCTGCTGTCGGTGCGATACATCATTCTGCCCGACACGCAGCCGGTGCCGGGCTTCCATCAGGTCGTCCCGCCGTCGCCCACCGCGTTCGGCACCACGGCCACGCTGTACGAAAGCGATGCCACGCCGGCGTACGCGCGTGTGCTGCCGGTGTCGGCCAAGCTGACCGAAGAGCAGGGGCTGGCCACGATCATCGATCCGCGTTTCCCGGTGAACAACGTGGCGTTGCTGCCGGATACCTCCACCGCCACGTCGCCCAACGCGGCGCCGCCGTTTCCCGCGCCGCAGGTGAAGGCCACGGTGACCGAGTGGAGCGCCGGTACAATGCGCATCGCACTCGCGGGTGCCGAAGCGGCCACCAGTCAGCTGGTGGTGTCGGAAAACTGGTATCCCGATTGGCACGCCGAAGTGGATGGCAAGCCGGGCATCGTGCGGCGCGCCGATCACACGCTGATCAGCGTGGATATTCCGCCGGGAGCGAAGGAGGTGCGGTTGTGGTTCGACTCGCCGACCTACGCGCGCGGCAAGATGGTCAGTCTCCTGTCGCTGCTGGTGGCGGCGGCGATGATGTTCGTGCCGATGTTCGTTTCGGTCGGCACGAAGAAGACCGCCTAGTTACGGCCGCGTGCCCATCGGTTCACCCATGCGCACGGCCACTTCGGTGGCCCACTGCGCGGTGAACGCGATCTGCTTCGGCGGGAAGAGCATCACCACCGTGGAGCCCAATAGAAAGCGTCCCATCTCGTCGCCTTGGGCGAGATGGATGGCCTGGTCGGTGTAATGCCACTCGCGCACGGTGCCCGGGCGCGGCGGGTTCACGATGCCGTGCCACACGGTGGCCATGCTCCCCACGATGGTGGCGCCCACCAGCACCATCACGAACGGTCCGTGGGCGCCCTCGAACAGGCACACCACCCGTTCGTTGCGCGCGAAGAGTCCCGGCACACCGCGCGCGGTCGTGGGATTCACCGAGAACAGATCGCCCGGCACGTGGATCATGCGCACCAGACGCCCGTCGCACGGCATGTGAATGCGATGATAGTCCTTCGGGCTCAGGTAGATCGTGGCGAAGGCGCCATTGGTGTAGGGCGCGGCCAGTGATGCATCGCCACCGACCAACGCGGTGGTGGAGTAGCTGTGCCCCTTGGCCTGAAAGAGCTGGTCGCCGGCAATGGGCCCAAGCTGACTGATGGCGCCGTCCACCGGGCACACGTACTCGGCCGCGGCGATGGGTCGCGCCCCGGGCTTGAGGGCGCGCGTGAAGAAGTCGTTGAAGGTGGCGTAGCGCGTGATGTCCGGCTCGGCCGCTTCGCTCATGTTCACGCCGTACTTGCCCACAAACCAGCGGATTACCGAGGTGGTGTGCTCGCCGCGCTTGGCCCGCGCGAAGGCGCCGGCCAGCGAGGTGAGGGCCTGCTTGGGGAGCAGGTACTGGGCGATGACGAACAGAGGCGAGGACACGGCGGTAGGGGCGGGAAGCAGAGCAGTACGATCAACGGTAGAGGATTGCACGAGAGCGCGTCAGCCGCCAGTCCTGCCGCCGCAACACGTCGTGGCGGCCGCTGCAGTGTTGCCACCCGCCACGTTACACATTACACTATGTTATGGCGATCGTCGGATTCAAGCACAAGGGCTTGGCGCGATTCTACGCGAGTGGGACCGTGTCTGGGATCCAAACCAAACATGCGAAGCGGCTGCGGTTGATTCTCGGTCGTTTGAGCGTTGCCAAGGAGCCGCGAGATATGGGATTGCCAGGACTCGGTCTTCATCCGCTGAAGGGGGACCGCCACGGCACGTGGGCGGTGGAAGTCAGCGGCAACTGGCGAGTCACGTTTCAGTTTGTCGGGCCTGATGTCTCAGACGTGCACTACGAGGATTACCATTGATGAAGACCGTGCGTATGCACAGTCCCCCGCATCCGGGCGAGATCCTGCGTGAGCTTTGCCTCGCGCCGTTGAATCTTACGGTCACCGATGCGGCCGCATCCTTGGATATAAGTCGGAATACGCTCTCGGCAATCCTGAACGGACGCGCTGGGATTAGCCCTGAGATGGCGGTTCGGTTGTCGATCGCGTTTGACACGACCGCCGAGAGCTGGCTTCAGCAGCAGATGCAATTCGATCTTTGGCATGCGGAGCAGTCGCGAAAGCGGCTGCGTGTACGAAGGTTCGCGGTCGCGTAAGTATGCCCGCGTCAGCGGCGAGCGATGTGCCGCAGGTACTCACGCGTCGCCAAGGACATCACGGGCTTCGGCGAGAATGTACGGACGGAGATGGGGCGAGAGTGACTCGACCGTGACCAAACAAGTGATCGAACGTCTTCTGCCCCGGAGCAAACTCCACAAGCACATCGACGTCGCGTCACGTCGGATCGGCGTCAGCCGTTCGCCCGAGGCCCACGATCGCGCTATCGTTCCCGAATGCGTCTCCGCCACCTTGCGTCCTCGCGGTCCCTCTTGAAGCGGCTTTCCGTCGCCAGCCTGACCGCCGCCGCCTTCGTCCTTCCTGGCATGCTGCCCGCCCAGGTCGTCGCCGGCCGCGTGACCGACGACCGCACGATGCAGCCGGCCATCGACTACGCGGTGCGCCTCGTGCAGATGTCCGACACCGGCCTGGTGGCGCTCGCCGAAACGACCACCGACCCCAAGGGCCAGTTCACCGTGGTCGCGCCGAGTGCGGGGAGCTATCTGTTGCTGTTCGGACGCGCACGTCCGCGCGTGCATCGGGTGCCGGTGGAGATCGCGGCCGGCGTGACACCGCCGCCGAAGGATTTCCCGTTGCCGATTCAGCGCGAGTCGGATATGCGGCCGTATGTGGACGTGGATGTGGACTCGGCGTCGATCGTGCCGGCGGGAGGACGCGGCCCGGCGTTTCCCAACGAGCAGCGTCTGGCTGGGGCGCGCGGTTCGGTGTTCGCGATGTTCGTGGTCGATACGACCGGCCGCCCCGAGAGGAACAGCGTGCGCCTGTTCGCCGGAACACATGCGGATTTCGTGCAGTCCGTCGAACAATGGCTGACGGTCGGAACCTTCCGTGTTTCGCATGTGGGCCGTGTCCCGGTGCGTCGACAGGTGTGCCTGGCCGTGGCGTTTCAGGTCGACGCCGACCCACGTGAGGCGCGTCCGCTTGCCAAGCCAAGCGTTCCCCCTGCGGGCCTCGCGACCTCCTCACGGGCCCTATGCTCGCGCGCCGTCGAGGGAGCCGGGATGATCACGGTTTCTGCGCAGCGCTAAGCGCTTCTCGCTAGAATCACCGCATGCGTCGATCCCTGCTGTTCGCCCTCCGCCTTCTGCTCCTCGTGCTCTGCCTCCCCGCGCCCGCCATGGCGCAGGGACGCATTCTCGTGGACACGATCCGCTCGAGATCCATCGCCGGCAATGCCATCGGTGACACGCCGAACCGCGAAGTGTTCGTGTACACGCCGCCCAGCTACGACCGCACGCCCACTCGTCGCTTCCCCGTGCTGTACTTGCT
>CANGXK010000149.1 GCA_947457715.1 Gemmatimonadota bacterium | reverse complement strand
TTCAGCGCATATAGCCCCTTCATAGAGCGCTGAATCGACGGAAAATTGAGGGGCGTTCCGGGCGTCAGCCCCATCTCGCCACGGATGCGCGCATCGGGCGTTCGCGTGTTGCCACGGATCGCAATGGAGTCGGGGGACGCACAGCGCCCCGTCACGTCCTGGGCGGCCGCCGCACGAGGGGCAACCGCAGACGCACACAGGGCGATACCGGCCAATACCAACTGGGCCGCTCTTTTGGGGACGCTCTTCAGCATAGCCTTTGAATATACACCGAAACGGCAAGCGGCCGGACCCCAAGGGTCCGGCCGCCGCTGATCCTGTGTTACGCCCGAGGCGTAGGGGACAGGACGCGGAACTCCAGTTTCTCCTTCTCCGTGGTCGAGACCGCCACTTCGATCTCATCCCCCTTGGAGAACTCGCCCAACAAAATCTTCTCTGAGAGCGGATCCTCGATGTACCGCTGAATCGCCCGCTTGAGCGGACGAGCGCCGTAATGCTCGTCATGCCCGTGGTCGACCAGGAACTCGGTCGCCGCGTCGGTCAGCTGGATCGTGATCTCCTCTTCGGCCAAGCGCTTCTGCACGTCGGCAAACAGGATCGACACGATCTTCGAAATATGCTCTTTCCCGAGCGGGTGGAACACGATCACGTCGTCGAGACGATTGAGGAACTCGGGGTTGAACACACGCCCCATCTCCTCCTTCACCTTCTCCGAAATGCGCTCGAAATCCCCCCGCGCATCGTTGCCGGCGAAGCCTAACGACTTGCCCCGCGTGATGTCCTTCGCACCCACGTTCGACGTCATGATGACGACGGTGTTCTTGAAGTCGATCACCCGGCCGTAATTGTCGGTGAGGTGACCCTCATCGAGCACCTGCAGGAGAATATTAAACACGTCCGGGTGCGCCTTCTCGATTTCGTCGAGGAGAACCACCGAGTACGGCTTGCGGCGCACGGCTTTCGTGAGGGTGCCGGAGTCTTCGTAGCCCACGTATCCCGGTGGAGCACCGATGAGCCGCGACACGGAGAACTTCTCCATGTACTCACTCATATCAACGCGGATCAAAGCCGACGTGTCGGCAAACAGGAACTTCGCCAGTGACCGCGCCAGCTCGGTCTTCCCAACACCCGTGGGCCCCGAGAAGATGAACGAGCCGATCGGGCGACGCGGATCCTTCAGACCGGCACGGCTGCGACGGATCGACCGGGCAAGCGCCTTAATGGCCTCGTCTTGACCGACAACCGATAGATGGAGTTCGTCTTCCATCCGCAACAGGCGCGACGTTTCCGCCTCCTGCAGCCGCGTGACGGGAATGCCCGTCCAGCGGCTCACGATGAACGCGATCTCTTCTTCGCCAAGCGTGGGGCGATGCGACTGACGCCGCTGCTCCCAGTCTTCCTGCTTGCGACGAATCTGCGCCTGCAGATCACGCTCGCTATCCCGCAACGACGCCGCTTTCTCGAAATTCTGGTCGCGGACCGCCGCCTCTTTCTCGGCATTGATCGCTTCCAGCTGCTCCTTGAGTTCGGCCACCTCGGACGGCGGCACCTGCGCCGCCAGGCGCGCGCGGGCACCGGCCTCGTCGATCACGTCGATCGCCTTGTCCGGCAGGAAGCGGTCGGTGATGTAGCGCTCCGATAGCTTCGCTGCCGCGAGCAACGTCTCGTCGGGGATATTCACCCGATGGTGGTCCTCGTACTTCTTGCGGAGCCCCTGCAAAATCTGCACGGTCTCATCGATCGAGGGGGGCTCCACCACCACCGTCTGAAAACGACGCTCGAGGGCTCCGTCCTTCTCGATGTACTTGCGATACTCGTTCAGTGTGGACGCACCAACGCACTGCAGTTCGCCGCGGGCGAGCGCCGGCTTGAGCATGTTGCTGGCATCGATCGCGCCTTCGGCCGCCCCCGCCCCCACGAGCGTGTGCAGTTCGTCGATGAACAGGATAACCTGCTTATTCTGCGCAATCTCGTTCATGACCGCCTTGAGGCGCTCCTCGAACTGACCACGATACTTCGTGCCGGCAATGACGGCCGCCATGTCGAGCGACAGCACCCGATTGTCCCGGAGCGAATCCGGGCAGTCACCGTTGGCGATGAGCTGCGCGAGCCCTTCGACGATGGCCGTCTTGCCCACACCCGGTTCGCCGATCAGCACCGGGTTGTTCTTCTTGCGACGGGTCAGCACCTCCATCACGCGCTCGATTTCCTTCGCACGGCCGATCGTGGGATCGAGCTGGCCTTCCGCCGCAAGCTGCGTAAGGTCGCGGCAGAAATGGTCGAGGGCCGGCGTCTTCGACTTCTTGTCGCCCTTGGCCGACGCTGCCGACGGCGGGACGCTGCCGACCTTCTCGGCCTGCGGCGCCTGTCCACCCTGCGGCGTTTCCGTGCCGAGCAGGCGCAGCGTCTCCGCACGCGCCGCGTCGAGATTGACGCCCGCGTCGGTCAACACCTGCGCGGCGATCCCCTTCTCTTCGCGGAGGAGGCCCAGCAGCAGATGTTCGGTACCGACGTAGCTGTGATTGAGATCCCGGGCTTCCGCCATCGCGAGCTCGAGCACCTTCTTGGCGCGCGAGGTATACGGCAGATCAGGTCCGGTGGCCTGTGCCGCTTTCCCCTTCTTGACGGTGTCCTCGATCTTCTGGGTGACGTCGTCGAGATCCACGTTGAGGTTTTGCAGCACCGCCGCCGCAACGCCCTCACCCTCGCGGATCAGGCCGAGCAGGATATGCTCGGTGCCCACATACTCGTGATGCAGACGCGCCGCTTCCTCGCGTGCCATCGCGAGAACCTTCCGCACCCGCTCGGTGAAGTTGTAGCCGTTCATCGTCCCCTCAGGGTCGTAGGGAAGCGGATCATTCGACGCCGCCGCCTTCGCTCACCAACACCTGCCGCACGTATTTGGCGCGCGCCAGATTGGTCTCGCTTTCCGTCAACGCACGCTGCTCGAGGTGAGCCAGATGCGCGGACTGGGCAAAGATCAGGAGCTTGTTAAGTGTGTATACACTGAGCCCGGTAATCAGTTTCAGGCCGACCGCCAGACGTACGCCACTCAGGTAGTTCATGGCCTCGTCGAAGGTCAGACTGCGGGCATAACGCAGCGTTCCGTAGGCGCGCCATAACTTGTCTTCGATAATATAGCCCGCGTCACGAACGAGGACACGACGGGCTTCCTCTTCGCGCTCGATCACGTGGCGCACGACCCGGACCAGCAGGTCCTGAAGCTCCTCCTCGGAACGTCCCAGCGTGGTTTGGTTGGATAACTGGAAGAAATTGCCTACCACCTCGCTGCCCTCACCGTACAGGCCACGATAAGTGAGGCCCATCTGCTGCAAGCCGGCCAAGACCTTCCCAATCTCTTTCGTGAGCACCAGTCCGGGCAGGTGGATCAAGACGGACGCCCGAAGCCCGGTCCCGGCGTTCGTCGGACAGGCCGTCAGGAAGCCGAACTCACGATGAAATGCGTATGGGACCTGAGCCCCAAGCTCAAGATCCAAACGGTGCACGGCCTCGAACGCCTGAGGCACCGCGAAGCCTGACCGAAGGGCCTGTAGCCGGAGATGATCTTCCTCATTGACCAGCAGGCCAACCGACTCGCCGAGAAGTGCCGCCGCACCGGAACGGATGGGGTGCTGGGGATCGAGCCCCGCCAGTTCCTTGCTGACCAGATGCCGCTCGTGGAGCAGCTGGCGGTCGCCCGTCGCGAGCTCGTCAAGCCGCACCAGAAGGCTGTCGCGCAGCGACGGCACCGCCCCCAGCGCGTCGCGAACCTGCGCCAGCAGACGCAGTCGCTCACCGTCACGCGCACGACCGGTGAAGGCGTACCCCGACACGTTGCGAGCCAGGCGCATCCGCGTCGAGATCACGACATCCGCGTTCGGGCCCGATGCGTCAAGCCACCGCACCCCGCCGTCGGGCAGCAAGGAGAGATCCAGGGCCGGCCGCGAGGTCGTCATTCGATCACCTTGATGCGGTCGCGCAACTCCGCGGCCAATTCGAACTGTTCGGTCTCGACGGCGCGTTGCAGCCGGTCGCGCAGGTCGTGGAGCGAGTCGGGCTTGGGCGTCGCCACATCCGTCACCGGGGCGTCGTACCGCAGCCCGACGTGCCGCGAACTGCCATGCAGGCGGCGCAGCAGCTCGCGCAGACTCTTCTCCATCGCGTCGTAGCAGTGCGGACAGCCTAATCGACCCGTCGCACGGAAATCACGGGCGGTGGCCCCGCAGAACGAGCAGGCGGCGGCATCTTCGCTCGTGGTCGAAGCCTGCTGCTGCACCGCCTGCAGGATGTCGCCGAGCGGGTGCTGTGGCGTCGCGACCGTCGTCGCCACGCCCTTTTCGGCCGCGCACTTCTCGCAGAGATGCAACTGCGTCACCGCGTTGTCCACGATGCGCGTGAGGTTCACGACGGCATCGCGCTCCTTGCAATTGTCGCAGAGCATCAGCCCTCCATCCCGAGACCGTTCGTCGCGACCAACCGTCCTCCTTCCAACAAGAGCTCCCGATCGGCCCGGGCAGCCAGCGATTGATTGTGGGTCACGACGACCAGACCCAACGAAAGATCCCGAGCAAGCTCGGCGAACAAGTCATGCAGCCGCTCAGCGTTGTACAGGTCGAGATTTCCGCTCGGCTCGTCGGCAAGCAACAACGCCGGTTCGGCGGCCAACGCTCGTGCCACCGCCGTCCGCTGCTGCTCCCCGCCGGACATCGCGCCCGGCCGGTGATGACGGCGCGCCGTCAGACCGACCCGCTCCAGCAGGTGCTCGGCGCGCTGCTGCGCCATACGGTCTGCCACGCCGGCAATGCGGAGCGGCATCATCACGTTCTCCAACGCGGAGAATTCGCGCAGTAGATGATGGAATTGAAACACGAATCCGACGGCGCGGTTCCTGAGCCCCGCCACGGCCTCGTCATCAAGCCCGCCGACGCTCTGGCCGGCCAGTGAAATCCGCCCGGCCGATGGACGCTCCAAGGCACCAAGGACGTGTAGCAGCGTGCTCTTCCCGGCACCACTCGCCCCCACAATCGCGACCATCTCTCCGCGCCGGACGGTCAGCGAGACCTCATCCAACACGCGAATGACACCGCCATCGCCGCCCAGAAACTCCTTCACCAATCCTTCGGCGTGCACGACCGGCGCTTCCCCCGTCGCGCGGGACGCCGACACGAACGCGTCAACCGGTAGGATGTCACTCATGACGTATCGCATCAACAGGGTACAGTCGAGCCGCCTGCGCCGCCGGATACAGCGTGGCCAGCGCGGTGATGACGAGGCTCGACACCATGATCAGCAGCACGTCGGGAATCTGGATGGCCACCGGCAGGTGGTCGATGAAGTACACCGACGGATCGAGCGAGATCAGCCGGTACTTCTCGAGCAGCAGCGACAGCAAGAGGCCGATCGCCACGCCGCCACCCGTACCCACTGCACCAATAACGATTCCCTGATACAGAAAGATCCGACGGATCGACTTGGCCGGCATACCCATCGCCCGGAGAATGCCGATCTCACGGGTCTTGTCCGACACGACCATCGTGAGGGTACTCACGATGTTGAAGGCCGCCACCACAACAATGAGCAGGAGAATCACGCCCATGCCGAGTCGCTCGAGCTTCAGGGCCTGAAACAGCGATCGGTTCTGCTCCTGCCAATCGATCGCACGAACCGGCGCCTTGAGGTTCGCCCGCAGTGAGTCGGCGACGGCAGGGGCCTGCCAGCGATCTACCGCGCGCACCTCGATGCCAGTCACATCGTCGCCGAGCCCGGCGAAACGCTGCGCCGCCGCGAGTTCGAGGTACAGATAGGCATTGTCGTACTCGTACATCCCCGTCTCGAACACGCCCGAAACCACCGCACTGTCGAGACGCGGGATGATGGCCCCCGTGGACGCGTTCATGTCGAGGCCCGAGGCGCCCACCAGCACAATCGTATCGCCCGGGAAGGCGTTCAGCTTCGACGCGAGCAATTTGCCCAGCACCGCTCCGGGCAAGGCAATGCTGTCGCGCACGAACCGGAAGTCGCCGAGGATCGCGTGGGTGCGAATCGTCGTGACGTCGGATCCAACGACGCCGTCGGCCTGAATGCCCACGACCTGCGTCCCGGTCATGTACCCCGACAGATTCCGCACCATCCCCATCGTACTGACGAACGGCGCGGCCCGAATCACGCCGGGCGTCGCCGCGACCGCTTCACGTGTTTCACGCCAGTTTGTCATCCGCATGCCATCGCCATACGGCAAGACATGCACGTCCGGACTGCCCACGAGAATCTTCTCGCGCAGATCGCGCTGCAGGCCATTCATGACGCCCATGATGACGATCAGCGCGCTGACGCCGACCAGCACACCGCCAATGGCGATCACGCTGATCAGCGACAGGAGGCGCGACCCGCGGCGACTCCGCAGGTAGCGCCAGGCGATCGACAACTCGAGGCGAGTCACGAAATGATTACTCGGGGCGCATGGTGGGGAACAGGATCACGTCGCGGATGTTCTGCGTATCCGTGAGATACATGAACAGGCGATCGATGCCGATGCCGACCCCGCCGGTGGGCGGCATGCCATACTCCATCGCGCGCAGATAATCGTCGTCCACGCCGGAGGCCTCGTCATCACCCGCGTCACGCAGGCGCGCCTGCGCTTCAAAGCGCTCGCGCTGATCGATGGGGTCATTCAACTCGGAGAAGGCGTTGGCGAGCTCCTTGCCGCGCGCGAACAACTCGAAGCGCTCCGTGAGGCCCGCCGGACCGCCACGCTTGGGCTTCGCCAGCGGCGACTGTTCGATCGGATAGTCCACCACGAACGTCGGCGTGTCGATCTTCGAC
>CANGXK010000148.1 GCA_947457715.1 Gemmatimonadota bacterium | reverse complement strand
CGCAGCAAGACCGGTGCCGATGAATTCACGACGGCTGTACATGATGCGCTGGGTTTGAGAGAACAGCAGGAACTACATGAATTAGACTAGATCGAAGCGATCGAGGTTCATCACCTTGGTCCAGGCTGCCACGAAGTCGTGCACGAACTTCTCCTTCGCGTCGTCCTGTGCATACACCTCGGCGAGCGCACGCAGCTGCGAGTTCGACCCGAAGATAAGGTCCACCCGCGTCGCCGTCCACTTCACGTCACCCGTGGCGCGGTCTCGGCCTTCGAACACGTCCTGCGACTCCGAGATCGACTTCCACGTGGTGCCCATGTCGAGCAGGTTCACGAAGAAATCGTTGCTGAGCGTCTCGGGGCGATCGGTGAACACGCCGTGCTTCGACTGTCCCACGTTCGCGTTCAGCGCGCGCATGCCACCCACGAGCGCCGTCATTTCGGGCGCCGAGAGGGTGAGGAGCTGTGCCTTGTCCACCAGCATCTCTTCGGCCGTGACCGTGTACGCGGCCTTCTGATAGTTGCGGAAGCCATCGGCCTGCGGCTCGAGCACGGCGTACGAATGCGTGTCCGTGTGCTCCTGCGTGGCGTCCATACGCCCCGGAGTGAACGGCACCGTGACCGGCGTGCCGGCCTTCGCCGCGGCAGCTTCGATGGCGGCGCAGCCACCCAGCACGATCAGGTCGGCCATCGAGACCTTCTTGCCGTTGGCCTGTGCGCCGTTGAACTGCTGTTGGATCGTCTCGAAGATCTCGAGCGCGCGGGCCAGCTTCACCGGCTGGTTCACTTCCCAGTTCTTCGCCGGTGCGAGACGGATGCGCGCACCGTTGGCACCGCCACGCTTATCGGAGCCGCGGAAGGTGGAGGCCGATGCCCACGCCGTCGACACGAGCTGACCGATCGACAGGCCCGACGCGAGGATCGTGCTCTTGAGCGATGCGATGTCCTGCGCTTCGATGAGCGGATGATCCACGGCGGGGATGGGATCCTGCCAGATCAGCGTTTCGCTCGGTGCGAGCGGGCCGTGATAGCGCGTGTTCGGGCCCATGTCGCGGTGCGTGAGCTTGAACCAGGCGCGCGCGAACGCGTCGGCGAACTCTTCGAAGTTTTCATGGTACCGCTTCGAGATCGCGAGATACGCCGGGTCGGTGCGCAACGCCATGTCGGCGGTGGACATCATCGGCGCATGACGCTTCGTCGGATCGTGCGCGTCGATGACCGTTGTGGCCGCGGCCGGATCGGTCGGCGTCCACTGATGCGCGCCGGCCGGGCTCTTGGTGAGCTGCCACTCGTAGCCGAGCAGCGTAGCAAAGTAGCCGCCGTCCCACGTGGTGGGGTTGGGCTTCCAGGCCCCTTCGACGCCGCTGGTGATCGTGTCGCCGCCCTTGCCGGCGCCGAACGTGTTGGCCCAGCCGAGTCCCTGCAGTTCGATGCTGGCGCCTTCCGGCTCCGGGCCCACGTGCGCGGTGTCACCGGCGCCGTGCGCCTTGCCGAACGTATGACCACCGGCCACGAGCGCGACCGTCTCTTCGTCGTTCATCGCCATGCGCGCGAACGTCTCGCGGATGTCGCGGGCCGACGCCATCGGGTCGGGATTGCCGTTCGGGCCTTCCGGGTTCACGTAGATGAGACCCATCTGCACGGCCGCCAGCGGGTTCTCGAGTTCACGGTCGCCCTGATAGCGCTTGTCGCCCATCCACTCGGCCTCCGCACCCCAGTAGATGTCCTGCTCGGGCTCGTACACGTCTTCGCGGCCGAAGGCAAAGCCGAACGGCTTGAAGCCCATCGACTCCATGCCGCAGTCGCCGGCGAAGATCATGAGGTCGGCCCACGACAGGGCGTTGCCGTACTTCTGCTTGATCGGCCACAACAGGCGACGCGCCTTGTCGAGGTTGCCGTTGTCGGGCCAGCTGTTGAGCGGCGCGAAACGCTGCGTGCCCGTCGACGAGCCACCGCGGCCGTCGGCCGTGCGGTACGTGCCGGCGCTGTGCCAGGCCATGCGCACGAACAGCGGACCGTAGTGACCATAGTCGGCCGGCCACCAGTCCTGCGAGTTCGTCATGAGCGCGAACAGGTCCTGCTTGAGCGCCTGCACATCGAGCGACTTCAACGACTCGGAGTACTTGAACGTCGAGCCGAGTGGATTGGAGAGGGGCGAGTGCTGATGCAGGATGCCCAGATTGAGCGAGTTGGGCCACCAGTCGCGGTTTGAGCGGCCACCGGCCGTCGTGACCTTGGGCGCCGGCGCGCCATGCATGACCGGGCACTTTCCACCGGTCCCTGAATTCCCTTCCATATTCTGCTCCGATCGTGGCTACGGGTCGTAAACGGCTCGGTCACCGACCGAGATGCTGGCACTGCGTGGTGCGATAATCGGAAAATTACGGAACTCAGCTATAGCTCGCAATCAGGGAAACGCTATACAATCCATAGCCGAGCGTTATACTTCGGAATGGATACGACACTGCTGAGGGCGTTTGTGGAGACCGCCGACGCCGGATCGCTGAGCCGGGCGGCGCGGCATCTGGCGCTGTCGCAGCCCTCGCTCACGGGGCAGATCCAGCGGCTCGAGGCCCATATGGGGGTGTCGCTGTTCGAGCGGCACGGGCGTGGCGTCACCCTGACCGACGCGGGCACCGCGCTGTACCCGCGGGCGCGTCGCATTCTCGACGACGTGCGGAACACGGAAGACGCCATTCGCCGGGAAGGGGTGGAGGGGGCGGGGACGCTGAGCGTGGGGGCGATCCCGACGGTCGCCCCATATGTATTGCCGGCGGCGGTGCAGCGGCTACGGGCGCGTCACACGGCCATGCGGGTGGAGCTGCGCGAGGACTACAGCGCCGTGCTCGCCCGGATGCTGCTGGACGGGGCGCTGGACGTGGTGATTGCCGCGCTCCCCTATTCGTTCGAACACCTCGATACCGAGCTGCTGGGCACCGATGCCCTGGTGGTGGCGGTGCCGGCCTCGCACGCGGCGGCACGCGCGGGGCGCATTACGCTCGGGCAGCTGCGCGACGCGCCGGCGGTGACGCTCGACCCCGCGCACTGCCTGGGCGAGCAGGTGGCCGGGTTCTGCTCGAGCCGGCAGGTATCGCCGAGTGTGGTGTGCCGCAGCGCGCAGTTGGCGACGGTGCTGGAGCTGGTGGGGGCAGGCGTGGGCATCTCGATCGTGCCGGCGATGGCGGCGGTGCGCCACAACACGCCGCAGTGCGCGTATGTGCCGTTGGCCGAGCATCCGTTGCAACGCGAGATCGTGGCGGTGTGGCGACGAGGGGCGGTGCAGTCGGCGCAGGCCAGGGCGTTTGTGGAATGCGTGCGGGAAGTGGTGCGGGTGGGGTAGCGACGCAGATGTCAGTACACAGGCTCAGGCGTCTGACGGCTTATAGTGTTCGGAATTCAGCAACGGCAGTGCACAGTATCGAGCCATTTGGTGGTGCCGTCCGAAGGTGCGGCGGTGCCGACGTGCGCCGAAGCGCCGGCGGGATCGCTGATTTGCGCGATGGCCTCGAGGATCGCCAGCGCCACGAAACCCGCTCGGCACTGTGGACTGTCGTTGCTCATCTCTGAACACTATACCCAGTCTGACGCCTGAGCCTGTGCACTGACCTCTGAGTCGCGCGTTCCTAACGCGCCGCCGCTACTCAACTTTCGTGACCTGATGGTCCGCATCGCGTGCTACGACGAGCCGTCCGCGCGGAGTCGCTGGAGTTCCTCAAGCACCTGAATGTCGGCCATGTCCTGAAGGCGCCCGGTCCGCTTCGACGCAATCAGCGCCGGAATCGAGGCCGTAGGCACCGGAACGCCGTTGATGGTGAACACCGCAAGGCCGCGTTCGGCGTCGGGCCATTGGAGGTTCCACGCCCGCGTCAGGATGTCGACATTGGGAGTGTCGCCGATCATGGTGACGCCGCGCGAGATGATGTCGGCCGCGGTGAATTCCGTCGCTACGCCGAAAGGCAGGTGGCCCAACGCGCGCAATACACGCTCGGCGTTTTCGAGCGTTGGTTCGATCAAAATGTCGATATCACGGGTCGCGCGGGTGGTTCCCCAGAGTTGCATGGCGGTCGCCCCCACCACGAGATCGCGCGCTTCCTCGTGGTTCAGCAGGCGACAGACCTGGGCCAACCGCGTGTCCGGTGGCGTCATGTTGAGGGGCCACCGGAACGCTGCCACGCGAGGAACTCGTCGAACGTGTCGAATCGCCGTGGCTCCACCGCACCGTCTGCCGCGCGCAACGTTTCCTCGGCATATCGGACACGCTGTTCAGCCGTCAGTGCCACGTCGCGCTGCAGTTGCGCGCGCCGCGACTCGCCGAGGTCGTCCTGCGCGGCTTCCTCGCTCAAGGCCGCAGCATAGCGTCGGACCGCTTCGGCCACGATCCAGCTGCGAGACCGGTCTTGCTCTTTGGCCATCCGATCGGCTGCGGCAAGATCCGCCGCTGGCAGCGTGATGGCGATACGGGCGTATGGACTATTGGACGTCATACTCGATAATACTGGATAATACTTTCCCCCGCCATTCAGGGTGAATCACGACGAGTAGCCACCGCGCTGCCAGCAGATGGCTCTGCACTGGCGCGGGGGTGCGGTCACTCCACCTTGGTGACTTGGCTCTCTGTCGCGCTCGACCACGATGGTGAACTCGGTGGCGAGCGCGACGATGCCCACGGTGGCCGCCCGAGACGGTTCCCCCCCCACGGCGCATGGCCCCACGGCGCACCGCCCACGGCGCATGGCCGAGAGCCGTCAGCCCGAGCGCCTCAAGCCCCGGGAGCCCACAGCCCCCCTCACCCACGACTCTCAACGCAAAACAGACTGGGGCGCTCAGCTCCCACGGCTCTCGGCTGTCTGCGATGCGCCGTGGGCCCTGAGCCGTGCGCCGTGAGGGGCAGCTCACTTAACATGCGGCCGGTCGCGTTGCGCACGAGGATGCGGCCGATATCCCCGTCGGCCCTGCCCCCGGTGGATAATCCACGGCCCGGAGACGGCCCGGAGACGGCCCGGAGACGGGCCGGCATTCCGCCAGCCCGACGCCCCCTACGGTGAGCCCGCCATGAAAACCCAGTACTACACCGCGTCCAGCCTGGACGGCTTTCTGGCGACGGAGGACGACTCGATCGCGTGGCTCGATGCCCTCGCCGATGTCACCCTGACGAGCTACCCGGCCTTCGTTGCCGATGTCGGCGCCTTGGCGATGGGTTCCGCGACGTACGAGTGGATGCTGCGCCACGTCCTGAAACCGGCCACCGGAGCTGGTGCGCCGTGGCCGTACCCGCAGCCCACCTGGGTGTTCTCCAGCCGGGAGTTCGCACCGATCGACGGGGCCGAGATCCACGTGGTGCGCGGCGACGTGCGCCCGGTGCACGCCGTGATGGCGCAGGCCGCCGCGGGCCGGAATCTCTGGATCGTGGGCGGCGGCGATCTCGCGGGGCAGTTCTACGATGCGGGGCTGCTCGACGAGATCATCGTACAGATCGGATCGGTGACGCTGGGCCGTGGCAAGCCGCTGCTGCCGCGTCGTATCGACCGCGCGAAGGCGCTGCGCCTGACATCGGTGGAGCGGCTCGGGGACGGCATGGTGGAATTGCGCTACGACGTGTCACGTACGACGACAGCCTCGTCGGCACAGTCCGGATCGGACTGATGCTGCGATCCGAAAGTCAGGGACCCACGTTCACGCGCCCTTTCTGACCCCATGCTCGCAAAAGGTGTTCGGCAACCATGCGACTAGCCAAGGACGGCCGCTACGGCGGCCAGCAGCGCATCCATGCGAACGGGCTTCGCCAGATAGCCCGTGCAGCCCGCCGCGAGGCACAGGCCGCGATACTCGTGCACCGCATGAGCGGTGAGCGCCAGAATTGGCGTGGACACGCGGCCCTCGGCGTGCTCCCGGGCACGGATTATCCGCGTGGCTTCGAGTCCATCCATCCCGGGCATCTCGACATCCATGAGAATCAGATCGGGCGGCGCGTTACACTCGGCAGCGACAGCTTCCTGTCCGTTGCGGGCGCGCTCCACCGCATAGCCAGCCTTGCGCAGATACGCCGACAGTACCGCGTAGCTCGCGTCGGTGTCTTCCGTCACGAGGACACGGGCGAGGGGGAATCGCGATCCCGCCGGGGTCGAAATCGCGGCGGGCTGTTCCTGGTCGGATAGCTCGGCGGCCCGCGCGACACCGACGAGCGGGAATGTCACCCGGAAATCGGCGCCGCGACCCTCGGCACTGTCGACCGATACCGACCCTCCGAGCGCACCGGCGATCGAATGCACGATACTCAGCCCCAGTCCCGCCCCGCCGTGACGGCGCGTTGTAGAACTGTCTCCCTGGACAAAGCGCTCGAAAATGCGCGTCTGCAACTCGGCGGAGATTCCCATGCCGGAGTCGCGCACACGGATTTCCACGGCGCGGCCACCGGAGGTCACCTCTTCAACGCGCGACGCCGTCACATGCACGAAGCCGCGCTCGGTGAATTTCACCGCATTTTCCACGAGATTGACCACGACTTGCCGCAGTCGATCGGGATCGCTCATGATGCAGGCTGGGAGAGCCTCGTCCATGGTCAGGACGAACTCCAGCCCATTTTTGCGCGCACGCTCGGCCATCGGTGCCACGGCGCTCGACAGACAGGCACGGATCTCGACCGGCAGGTGCTCGACAACAATCTGGCCCGCTTCGATTTTTGAGATGTCGAGCATGTCGCTGATGAGGCGCATCAGCAGTTCGGCGCTTTCGTTGATGCGCACGAGGTGCTCACGGAGTTCCGACCCGCCGACGTCGCCATCCAGTATCACCCCATCGAGCGCGAGGTCGGTCGACCCGATGATCGCGTTGAGGGGCGTCCGCATCTCGTGGCTCACGGTCGCCAGAAACTGCGTCTTCGCAGTGCTCGCCAACTCTGCGCGCTCCTTG
>CANGXK010000147.1 GCA_947457715.1 Gemmatimonadota bacterium | reverse complement strand
TGCAGGATCATGGCCGAGATTTCGGGCGGCGTGTAGCGCTTGCCACCCACTTCGACCGAGGCCACGTCATTCGGGCCGGCCACGATCTTGTACGGCACGCGCGACTGCTCGGCCTGCGCTTCGGTGGTGCGTTGCCCCATGAAGCGCTTGATCGAGAAGATCGTGTTTTGCGGGTTGGTGACGGCCTGACGCTTGGCGATCTGGCCAACCAGGCGTTCGCCGTCTTTCGTAAAGCCGACGACCGACGGGGTGGTCCGACCGCCCTCGGCGTTCGGGATGACCACGGGATCGCCGCCTTCCAGCACGGACACCACCGAGTTGGTGGTTCCCAGATCGATGCCGATAACTTTTTCAGCCATGGAGGTCTCGTTGAGGAGTTGCAGCCTGTAAGAACTTCTTCGTGAGGTGCTTGCTCTGTTCCACTACTGGGCCGGAGAAAAGCAAGCGGTGGGCCGCGATGCATCTGCCTGTCCGGCGCACTTCTGGCGGTATGAAGCGGCCCACTGGCTGCCGTGGCGGCAGTCTGCCAATTTGACTTGGCCCGAAGTGCCATGTTTCCCGTGTCGGATGACAATCCCAGCCTGCGGTCCACTGGTGTCATTCCGTCGTTCCGCCGGAGCTCGTGCGGCGCCAGGCCGCGGTGAGCAACGCCAAAGTGGTTTGGCGCTGAACCGTTCGGCTCCGGCGCAATGAGTCTCCGTCATGTAACGATGAAGGTCGCACGTGGCGTTTCAGCAGCGGTGACGTGATTGTTACCAGTGCCTGCGGTCATCCCGCGGCACGCAGACTTCTCCCAGCCATCCCGAGCCGTGAAGCTCTTCTCAAAAGACGAAACGTTCTTCGATCATTTCCGGCAGCTTGCCGTGTATATGGGTAGCGCGTCGACGCTGCTGCGTACGCTCCTCGACAATCCCGCGGACGCAGCGCGCATTGCGGCAGAGATCAAGAAAGTCGAGACGGATGGCGATGCGATCGTGCATGTGATCAACCAGCGTATCGACACGAGCTTCGTGACGCCGCTCGATCGCGAGGACATTCATGTGCTGGCCACGCGCCTCGACAACGTGATCGACCTGATCAACGGGGCCGCGCGTCGCGTGGTGATGTTCCGCGTGAAGACACCTCGCTCTGGCGGCGTCGAGATGGCGGACGTGCTGGTGCGAGCGAGCGCGGAGATTCTGGCCTCGGTCAGCGACGTGACCAAACGCGTGAAGATGCTGGAGCACGGACGCAAGATCAAACAGCTGGAAGAAGAGGGCGACGTGTTGTATGCGCAGTCGGTCGGGGCGCTGTTCGAGCACGACGAGCCCGCGATCGAGGTGCTGAAGTGGAAGGAGATCTTCGATTCGCTGGAAGAGGCGATCGACGAATGCGAAGATGTGTCCAACGTGCTCGAAAGCATCGCGCTCAAGAACAGCTGACGGATCCGTGGTCAACTTCGTCATCTTCATCGTCCTCGTCGCGCTGGCGTTCGATTTCATCAATGGATTTCATGACTCCGCCAATTCGATCGCCACGATCGTCGGCACACGTGTCCTGAGTCCGTTGGCTGCGGTGATCTGGGCTGCGGTCTTCAACTTTGCGGCGCTCTTTTTTGTGGGCACCGCGGTCGCCAAGTCGGTGGCCGCCGGATTCATCGATCTGAACGTGGTCGATGCCAACGTGATTCTCGGCGGCCTGCTGGGCGCGATCACCTGGAACCTGATCACCTGGTGGTTCGGCATTCCCTCGAGCTCATCGCACGCGCTGATCGGCGGCTACGCCGGCGCGGCGGTGTCGAAGGTTGGATTTTCGGCCCTGCTGTGGGGCAAGAAGTGGATCGAAACGCTGTCCGCGATCGTGCTGTCGCCGTCGATCGGCATGCTGGTGGGTTTCGTCCTGATGGTGTTGGTGTTCAATGTCTTCCGGAACGTGACGAGTTCGAAGGCGGACCGGTTCTTCCGTGTGGCACAGCTCACCAGTTCGGCCCTGCTGTCGTTGGCGCACGGCGGCAATGATGCGCAGAAGACGATGGGGATCATTGTGGGCCTGCTGGTGGCGACGCAGGCGTCGTTCGCCGGTGAGACGGGCCTGCTGAGCCATATGCACGTCACGTCGCTCGATACGATCCCGGTATGGGTCGAGCTCAGCGCCTACACGATGATCTCGCTGGGAACGCTGTTCGGCGGCTGGCGCATCGTGCACACGATGGGCACCCGCATCACGAAGCTCCGTCCGGTGGGCGGTTTCTGCGCGGAAACGGCCGGCGCCCTGGTCATCCTGTCGGCGTCGCGTTTCGGTATCCCGGTCAGTACCACCCATACCATCACGGGGGCCATTGTCGGCGTCGGTGCCACCAATCGCCTGTCGGCCGTGCGGTGGGGGCTTGCCAGCAAGATCGTGTGGGCCTGGGTCATCACCATCCCGGCCGCGGCCGCGATGGCTGCGGTGTCTTACCAGCTACTGGCGGCGTTCAATCCAATCTGATCTGCCTCCTGTCCGGCGCGGCTCTCCGCGCCGGACTGCCGCCATGCCGTCATCGACCGCTTTGTCGCTGCCGTATCTGAATCGCGAGCTGAGCTGGCTCGACTTCAATGCGCGCGTGCTCGAAGAAGCGCTCGACGCGCGCGTGCCGCTGTTGGAGCGCCTCAAGTTCCTGGCGATCTTCAGCACGAATCTGGACGAGTTCTACATGGTCCGGGTGGCAGGGTTGCGTCGGAAAGTCACGTCGGGGGCACCGCAGTACCCGCCCGATCCGCTCTCGCCCCCCGAGCAGCTCGAAGCCATCCGCACCCGCGTGCACGAACTGCTGCAACGCCGGCATCATGCGCTGCATGACCTGCTGGTCCCGGCGCTCGAGGCGAAGGGCATCAAGCTGGTGCCGATGGCCTCGCTCGACGATGACGAGCGCGAACGGGTGCACGCGTACTTCGAGTCGCAGGTCTTCCCGGTGCTCACCCCGCTCGCGGTGGACCCCGGGCATCCGTTTCCGTACATCTCGAATCTGTCGCTCTCGCTGGCGGTGGACATCGGTGATCCGGACAGCGGCAAGGAACATTTTGCGCGCGTCAAGGTGCCGCGTTCCTTACCCCGCTGGGTACCGATCGAGCGCGACGGCGAACACTGCTACGTGCCGCTGGAAGAAGTGATCGGCGAGCACCTGGGCACGCTGTTCCCGGGTATGCAGGTGAAGCGGTGGTTCACGTTCCGCATCACGCGGTACTCCGACCTCGACCTCGGCCAGATCGATCAGCCGGACGACCTGCTGGAGACGATCGAACAGCAGGTGTTCCAGCGCCGGTTCGGCGAGGTGGTGCGGCTGGAGGTGCAGCGCGACATGCCGCAGTCGATGCGTCAGCTGCTGCTGGAAGAGTTGAGTGGAAGCGAGACGCAGCTCGTCGCCCCGTTGAGCGCGCGCGATGTGCATGATCGCGACGATTTGCTGGAGCTGGGCGATTTGCTGCAGATCGCCGGGCTCGAGGTGCCCGAATTGCGTGACGCGCCCTACACGCCGGTGGTGCCGGCGCCGTTCCGCGATGGCCGCAATATCTTCGACGTGATCCGCGAGCGCGATGTGCTCGTGCATCACCCGTTCGAGTCGTTCAACTCGTCGGTGGAAGCGTTCCTCGAGGCGGCGTCGAGCGATCCGCAGGTGCTCGCCATCAAGCTGACGTTGTATCGCACCTCGGGGGACACGGCGATCGTGCGGGCGCTCACCGAGGCTGCCGAAGCGGGCAAGCAGGTCGCGGTGATCATCGAACTGCAGGCCCGCTTCGACGAGCAGAACAACATCACGTTCGCGCGCACGATGGAAAGCTACGGTATCCATGTGGCGTACGGGCTGCCGGGACTCAAGACGCACGCCAAGACCGTGCTGGTCGTGCGACGCGACGCCGACGGCATCCGGCGCTATGTGCATGTGGGCACGGGCAACTACAACTCGAAAACGGCTCGGCTCTACACCGATATCGGCCTCTTCACCTGCCACCCGCAGATCGGCGCCGATTCGAGCGACCTGTTCAACTCGCTCACGGGCGTGTCACGACAGAAGTTCTATCGGCGCCTGATCATGGCGCCGGCGAACCTGCGCACGCGGATACTGGAACTGATCGAGCGCGAGTCGGCGCACGCGAGGGCGGGGCGCGGTGGGCGCATCATCGCCAAGATGAATGCGCTGGTGGATCCCGACATCATCGTCGCGCTCTACCACGCGTCGCAGGCGGGCGTGGAGATCGATCTGATCGTGCGTGGGATTTGCTGCCTGTTGCCGGGGCTCCGCGGTACCAGCGATCGTATTCGCGTGGTCAGCATCATCGGCCGTTTTCTCGAGCATTCGCGCGTGGCGTTCTTTTCGAACGGCGGCAATCCCGAGTACTACATCGGGTCTGCCGACTGGATGCCGCGCAACTTCGATCGCCGCGTGGAAGCGATGGCGCCGATCGACGACGTGGCATGGCACGGCCGCTTGCAGCGGTTGCTGGAAACGTGCCTGGCCGATAACCGTCAGGCCTGGGAGCTGGGGGCCGATGGCACGTATCGTCGGCGCACACCGGATGGCGCACCGGAACGGTCGACGCACGCCACGATGATGCGCGATCCGTGGGGCCTCGTTGAACCGAAGGTGGCGTCAAAAACGGTCGCCCGGCGGAAGCGGGCCACGTCGGCGGATGCCGCCGACGCGGGATAGCCCGCCGACCGACTGGGGCCGCGCAGCTACTCGCCGTCCCCGTCGTCGTCGGCGCGGATCTCGGAACCATCGGGGGCCACCACGATGATCGGTCGGCCGAGGACTTCCTCGAGCAGATGACGCTTACGGCTCGCCCCCCAGCATTCCAGGCGCACGCTGGTGGCGCCCTCGGCTTCCACCACGGTGACGCGCAACGCATCGTTCGCGAGCTTGACACGCAACGCGCCGACCGCGGCCACGTGTCCGCGGTCCATGCCATCGGCGAACCGGAGCAGGGCTGAGAGCTTGATCACCCGGTCGCGCGCCGCGCGGTCGAGCTGCGCGAAGCCGCGGTGCTTCATCCTGGGCGGTGCGCCGCGATGGTAGCGAGCGATGTGCGCGACCACGATCTGCTGCGCCGGCGTCATGCCCAGCAGTTCTGCGTGCGAGATCAGATGAAACGAGTGCTTGTGGTGCTTTTCGTAGTTGATGTGATAGCCCACGTCGTGCAGTAGCGCCGCGTCGGCAAGCAGTCGACGATCGTCCGCGCCAAGCTGCAGCCGGGGGGCGAGGGCATCGAACAGCTGCAGCGACAGCGCCTGCACCTGGCGTGAGTGCGGCTCCTCGTAGTGACAGCGTTCGGCGAACTCGCGCACCGAGCGCTCACGGGCCACCCCCGGATCAGCCACCACCGGTGTCACGCGTGCGGCCTCGAGCAGGAGCCCCTCGCGAATGCCATACGCTGACGCCAGCAGATCACGCGGATCGAAGCGCGACAGCACTTCGGCGGCCACGGCCAGACCGGCTACGATGATGTCGGCGCGTGCTGGATTGAGCCCCGGCACATGCGCGCGCTCGTGAGACTCGAGACGCTGGAGCCAATCGAGCACGTGCTCGAGTTCTACGCGGGTCACGCGCGTGCCGTGCGGCGAGCGCACCGTGACATGCTGTCGCGACAGCACGATGCCGGCCAGATTCGTGAAGGTGCCGCCCGAGCCGATCACTTGGGCCCCACGCCAGTCCTTCACCGGCACCGAGCGCCTGAGCCCGTCGCGCACGTGCTCGCGCAGCGCGCGCACGCGCCGCGGCGTCACCTTGGGTGAGAGAAAGCGCTCGGTGAGTCGCACGGCACCGAACGGCAGCGATGCCACCCGCTCGATAAGGCCGTCCTTCGCCAGCACGAGTTCCAGCGATCCGCCGCCGATGTCCATCACCACCGTACGGCCGGCCCCCAACTCAAAGTGCGCCAGCGCGCTGCGGAAGCAGAGCAGGGCTTCCTCCTCGCCGCTCAAGATGCGTACGCCGCGTCCGGTGAGCGATTCCACCTGCCCGGTGAAGTCGGCGCCATTGGCGGCGTCACGCACGGCGCTGGTGGCCACGATTTCAATACGGGCCGCCCCCAGCTGGCCGGCCAGCGTCACCATGCGCTGGACGGCGGTCACGGCCGCGTCGATGGCGGTCGGCGACAACGACCCGGTGGCCTCGAGGCCTTCACCCAACCTCGGCATCGCCTTCATCTCGTCCACCACGCGGATCTGGCCGGTGGGTGACACATCCGCCACGATCTGGCGGACCGAGTTGGAGCCGATGTCGATCGCAGCGATCCGGATGTCGGCCGATGCGGTCGTGAGTGGTACCGTCATGTCGAGGCGCTGGAAGAAGGCGTTGGGGCGTCCTCGTCGAATCGATGACGAATCTGCTTCCCCTCGGCAAGATACACGGCGTCTTCGCCGATATTAGTGGCCAGATCAGCCACCCGCTCCAGATTCCGGCTCACCAGCAGCAGCTCGAGCGATGGCGCGATGGATTGCGGGTCGCCCATCATGTCGGCCAGCAGCGCGCGGAAGATGCTTTCATGTTGTGCGTCGACCTCGTCATCGGCCTTGCCCACGGCGCGGCCAAGTGCGCCGTCGCCGCGGATGAACGCGTCGAGCGCGTCACTCAGCATGGCGCGCGCGCGCCTGGCCATGTCGGCAAGCGCGGGCACGACCGGCACCGCCGCGCGCTGATCGACCAGGCGCACCGCACATTGGGCGATGTTCACGGCGTGGTCACCCACGCGCTCGAGGTCGCTCGACACCTTGATCGCGCCGATGAGGAAGCGGAGGTCGCGGGCCATTGGCTGCTGCAGGGCCAGCATGGCGATTGCCTGATTCTCGGCCTCCACTTCGAGACGGTCGAGCTCCGCGTCGGCCTCGATCACCGCGATCGCCTTGTCCCGGTCGCGCTCGAGCAGCGCTTCGACCGACAGCGCCACCAACGATTCGGCGCGCTC
>CANGXK010000146.1 GCA_947457715.1 Gemmatimonadota bacterium | reverse complement strand
GGGCGCAGGAGATGCCGCGCATCGAACGGGTGGTACACCGCTTCCAGAAACCCTTCGTGTTTTTGGAGGTGGGATGCCGCAACGTGGCAGGGGCGATCTCCCGACCGGGCAAGCACGACGATCCGGGCGAGCGCTCCGACGACGATCAGCGGCGGTACTTCGAAGCCCTGTTCGCCGCCTGCGAGCCCTCCGGATTCGTCAGCGGGTATGCGCTGTGGAACTGGCCGGCACAGCTCTCCTCGGCCCCGGAGTTGCGCTACTGCCCGTACGAGCGGCCCGCCGAAGCGACCATCCGCGACCTGTATGCGCGAACGGATCCACGACCGCCCCGTGAATTGGGGCGTCCGCTGCCGCCATTCACGCCGCGGCTCCGCATGCCACAGCGCCGGACGCGCGCACGTCCGGTGCGCTGGCTGCTCAAGGCGGTTCGCTTCGTGCTGGTGCGGGTGCTGGCGTTCGTGGATGCGCGTGGGTGACCGCGGCGGCGAGAATCCCCCGGTCATGGGTCGCGATGGCGGCCTTCCGGTCATTCCCCACCAGCGTGGTGTCGGTCAGGCGATGGGGGATGACTCCACGCCATTCAGCGGCGAAGTGCCGGTCTTCCCCGGCAGCCAGGAAGCGTTTCTGCACATGTGCGAAGAACCGCTCGCGGTGCGTCTGCATCCGCTCAAGCGTCAGCCGCCGGATGGTCGCTGGATCCAGTTCGAGTCTCGCGGATTGTGCGACCCCATCGGCAACGGCCTCCGCCGTGGGCTCGACGACCCTGACGTAGGGGGCCGCGAAGAACTCGTCCCGGCCACCCATGCTGGGTGTGGTAACGACCGGAAGTCCGGCGAGTAGGTACTGGATGCTGGTCCACATAGCTCCCTCGACCGCCGACAGGCAGAGACCGACACGGCACTGGTTGTAGGCGGTATTGATATCCGCATCGCGCAGTTGCCACTGATCGGGAGAGCGGCGGGGATCGTTGAACCAGTGGACATCCCCGAAGTCACGAAGGGTTGCTGCTGCATAGGCGGCTTCCATGATGCCCAGGTCCTGATAACCCATCAGAGCCAGACCGCCGACCTGGCGGGCGAGTGCGTGGCGCTTGTACGACGCCAGCTTGGCATCGTACACCGCCATGAAGCGCTTCCCGATGTCCGGGAGGGGTCGGTAGATCCGCTCGTCCGCGAAGGCGTTCTGATTGCAGAACAGCGCATCGAGGCCCCGCATGGTGAACAGGGCCGTCTCCGCGGCCGTCTGTCCGATAACGGTCACAGTGCACCCCGGGCAGGCCCGTTCGATCCGGCGCAGGTTCGCCAGATGTCGGTTCAGGTCCCCGGGGTGGACGTACCACGACGTGACGTAGTAGACGTGGGGGCGCCAGGGGACAAGACGGGCAAGCAGTTGTAGAAAAGAGGCTCTCGGATGATTGATGGCGAAGTCATACACGAGGAGAACGACCGGCCGCGTCGACAGCGCGACATACTGCCCGCGCGGCAGCGGTGCGCGACAATACTGAACCCCGGCGCGTGCGGCACCGACAACCGGTTCGAAGAAACGGAGGACCCGGCGGGCCAGACGTCTTACATGCGGCACACCGCCCCCCGTGATGGATTCGCCTCGTGGACCATGAGCTCCGTGGTTATGGGGTCCATCGGAGGGTGCCGTGCGCGCACCGCCCGTCGGACCTTGAACGGCGTCCGAGAACCGCTTCCCATCCGGATTGAGGTGACGCCCGTACTAGGCACACATTAAACGGCGGCGGCACATCCCCGCGCAGCAAGCGGCGAAAGGGATCCGCCCGCTCGCGCCCGATGCGGCCACACCCAACATGCCGCGACGTACCACGACCCCACGACCCCACGGCACGCCACCAACACCGAGAACCGCGAACCTGAGGCGCCGTCAGCTGCGAAGCTTGAGCAGCAGCGCCGGCACCACCACCGCGTTCACATGGCAGGTGCCGGCCGTCACGCGGAGCCCCGACGCCGTGAAGTTCTGATAGCCCGCAAGGCGCACCTCCACACTGTACGTGCCGGCGCGCTCGTACGCCGCCACACGGGTGTCCGGCGCGATCAGCACCAGCGAGTCCACGTAGGCACCGTCACGAACCACACCGCGCGCATTGGCGGCCAGCGGCTCCAGCGTCGCGGCGTCCTTGATCGTCACCGTGATCCCGGCGCGCATCGATAGGTCGCAGACGATCGGGTCGACCGGCGTACCTGAGCACGCACCGAGGGTGAACAGCGCCGTCAGAACGAGGGCGGTCGTCGGAATCGGGAAGGGTCGCGTCATCGCTCAATGTTATCGCCCTCACGGCCATTCTGTTCCGCCGTTGTTGGCGCGGCTACTTGCCAGGTGCCGTCCGCCCGGCAGCTTTTGAGCATGCTGACTCCCCGCTCCCTCGCGCTCGCCGCCACCGTGCTCGTGGCGACCACCGCCCGCCCCAGCCATGCGCAAACGGCGCCCCCCGCCTGGGCGACCCGTCTCGACAGCGTGGCCCGTACCGCGCTCACCAGCTCCAAGGCCCCCGGTGCCACGGTGGCCGTCGTCGTGAACGGACGTCTCGCCTACGCGCAGGGCTATGGCCTCGCCAACGTCGAAACGCAGCAGCGCATGACGCCCGACATGCTCCTGCGGGTCGGCTCCGTGACCAAGATGTTCACCGGCACGATGCTGGCCGAGTTGGCCGAGCAGCAGCGCATCGACATGGCGAAGCCGATTGGCGAGATCGTGCCGTCGCTCAAGGGCAAACGCGTCGGCGCCGTCACCACGCAGCAGCTCATGACGCACAGCGCCGGGTGGCTCGACAACGCCGTTGCGTACGGTCGCATGGGTGAAGGTGCCCTCGGCGAAGTGATGCGCGAAGTGAGCGACACCCTGTTCTACACCGAGCCGGGACGCACCTTCTCGTACTCGAACCCCAGCATCTCGATGGCGGGGTACGTGGGCGAAGTGGCGGGCAAGCAGCGCTTCGCCGCGTTGGTGGAGTCGCTGGTGATGCGACCGGCCGGCATGCGCCTCAGCACCTTCAAGCCGCTCGAAGCGCTCACCTATCCCATCGCGCTGGGACATGAAGCCGGCCCGAATGGCATGCGGATCGTACGACCGATGACGGAGAACACGGCGCAGTGGGCGGCGGGATTCCTGTTCGCCACCGCGCCGGAGTTGGCGCGCTACACCATCGCCCTGATGAACGGCGGCATGATCGACGGTGCGCAGGCCTTCTCCGCCGGTGCCGTGCGCCGTGTCACCACGGGCTACGTCGCGCATCCGGGCGGCTCGGGACTCGACTCGGCGATGTACGGCTACGGCCTCGTCGTCGGCCGGTCTGGCAAGGATCGCGTCTGGACGCACGGCGGGTCCATCAACGGCTACAACGCGAGCATCACGATGCTTCCCGACCGCAAGGCGGCCGTCATCGTGATCGTGAACGGGCCGGGCGCCGGCATCGACGCCATCGAGTCGGCGGCACTGCAGATGGCGGTCGGCTACTCAGAAGCCAAGGTCTCGGCGCCCGCGCCGCGGGACGCCAACGCCGCCGAGCGCGCCGCGCTGGTCGGTCGATATGCGCAGGGGCGGAACGTGCTCGAAGTGCTCGAGCAGGACGGCGCGCTCACGGTGAAACAGGGCGATGCCGTGATGAACGCGAAACTCGTGGGCGCCAACGAACTGCTGGTCACCCCGCCGCAGGGGGCTGCACGCCACATCTTCGTCCGCGCCGAAAACGGTCGGGCCGCGTATCTCTACGCCGGCTCGCGGGCCTACGCCCGGCAGTAGGGCGTCCGGCTCACGCCGACTCGGCTCACGCCGGGTGCATGTACGCCGAGAACAGCGTGACCATGTCCGGCGGAATGCGGGTGATCCGTCCCGTGTCGCGCGCAATCAGCGTCCAAAGCGACCGTCCGCGGGCCAGCACGTGATCGTCCGAGGTCCGCACGATCTCGGTGTTGCGCTCGAAACGCCGGGAGTCGACCGCCCCGATCCAGGTCCGCGCCACGATCGCGTCGCCGAACACCGCTTCGCGGCGGTAGTCGATTTCGTGGCGTGTGGCGACCCAGCCGTACGTCTGCTTCATCTCGTCTGAGGCGCTGGCGTTCCAGTGGGCCAGCGCCACATCGAAGATCCAGCGGAGGTACACCACGTTGTTCACGTGGTCGTTGTCGTCGATATCCGCCGGCAGCACGGTGATCGGGATATCGAAGACCTGCAGGCCGTGCTTGGCGAACGACATTCGGGGGAGGGGTTGAGGTCCTTGACGCCGGAGCGGAAGTTAGCACGATGCGATTCTCATCGGGACGCGCCCTCCGCGACCAGCCGGCCCATGCCGTGACCTTTTTCGGCATGTCTGGGGTGGGCAAGACATCCCTCGCCGGACTGCTGCAGAAACACGACTGGTTCCAGTATTCCGTCGACTATCGCATCGGCACGCGATACATGGACGAGCACATCGTCGACAACTTCAAGCGGGAGGCGATGCGCAATCCCTTCCTGCGCCAGTTGCTGCGCTCCGACTCGATCTACATTCGCTCCAACATCTCGTTCGAAAATCTGAGTCCGCTCTCGACGTACCTCGGGAAGCCCGGTGATCCGGCGCGTGGCGGACTTTCGTTCGACGAATACCGTCGGCGTCAGGCGCAGCATCGCGTAGCTGAAATCCGCGCGCTGCTCGACGTGCCGGAGTTCATCGATCGTGCCAAGGACATCTACGGCTATTCACATTTCGTGTGCGACTCCGGTGGCAGCCTGTGTGAAGTCGTGGATCCCCACGACGAGCAGGATCCCGTGTTGCGCTGTCTCGCCGATCACACGATGCTCGTGTACATCCGCGGCACGCCGGAGCATACGCGCATGCTGGTCGATCGATTCCGGGCCCATCCGAAACCGATGTACTACAACCCGGCGTTTCTCGACGCCAAGTGGACCGAGTACAAGTCGCTGCGTGGCATCGCGCACGACGAGCAGGTTGATCCCGACGACTTCGCGGTGTGGGGATTCGAGCAATTGCTCGCCCACCGTATCCCCCTTTATGAAGCGGTCGCAAAACGCTATGGCTACGTGATCGACATGAACGATGTGCCCGGTGTGCGCACCGAGTCCGAGCTCCTCGACCTGCTGGCCCGGACGATCGACGCGCAGGTGACCGCGTGAGCGCGCCCTCCGTCGCGGCCGAAGTCGGTGCCCCGAAGTCGGCCAGCAGCCGACTGCGCTCCATCGTGGGCGGCTCGGTCGGCAATCTGGTCGAGTGGTACGACTGGTACGTCTACTCCGCTTTCTCGCTGTACTTCGCGAAGAGCTTCTTCCCGCCCGCCAACCAAACCGTTCAGCTGCTAAATGCGGCCGCGGTGTTCGCGGTGGGCTTTCTCATGCGCCCCGCCGGCGGCTGGTTGATGGGGCGCTACGCCGACAAGCACGGACGTCGCGCCGCGCTCACGTTGTCGGTGCTCCTGATGTGCGGTGGATCGTTGTTGATCGCCATCACGCCCAGCTATGCCAAGATCGGCCTGCTCGCTCCGGCCATGCTGGTGCTGGCGCGCCTGCTGCAAGGTCTCAGCGTCGGCGGCGAATACGGGGCCAGTGCCACGTATCTGAGTGAGATGGCCGGCAAGACGCATCGCGGCTTCTGGTCGAGCTTCCAGTACGTCACGCTCATCATGGGCCAGTTGTTGGCGCTGGCGATGCTGCTGCTGTTGCAGCGCACGATGGCGCCGGCCGAGCTCGAGTCGTGGGGCTGGCGTATTCCGTTCATCGTCGGTGCCGCGTTGGCCGTCGTTGCCGTGGCCATGCGCCGCGGCCTCGAGGAAACGTCGGCGTTCGAGAAGGATCGCGCATCACGTCCGCCGCAAAGTGCGGCGGCCACGGCGCGTGGACTGCTGGCGCACCCGCGGGCCGTGCTCACTGTCGTCGGGCTCACCGCCGGCGGCACCGTCGCGTTCTACACCTTCACCACGTACGCGCAGAAGTTCCTGGTCAACACGGCCGGCTTCAGTAAGAGCGACGCGACCTACATCAACGCCGTCTCCCTGCTCGTGTACATGATGCTGCAGCCCGCCATCGGAGCGCTCTCCGACCGCATCGGTCGACGGCCGGTCCTCACGGCGTTCGGCGTGCTCGGCACCCTCGGCACGATTCCGTTGCTCACCGCACTCGAAGGGGCCCGCACGATTCCCCAGGCGCTGACGCTGCTGATCCTCGCCCTCATCGCGGTGAGCGGATACACGGCCATCAACGCCGTCGTGAAAGCCGAGCTCTTTCCGACCAGCATTCGCGCCTTGGGCGTCGGCTTTCCGTACGCCGTGGCAGTGTCGGTGTTCGGCGGCACGGCGGAATACTTCGCGCTCTGGTTCAAGAACATGGGCCACGAGCGCTGGTTCTACTGGTACGTCACCGGCTGCATTCTGGCGTCGCTGGTCGTGTACGCCACCATGCCCGAAACGCGCGACAATACCCACATGGACGAGTAGGCTCGGCTCACACCGCGACTACGGGCGCCACACCACGTCCGTACTCGCGTTGCCCACCTTGTCGATCGCGTTGACCACGATCCCGTCGGTGCCCACCGACGGCACATCGGCGGTCAGCGCTGCCACCCGCTGCAGGCGCTGCGACCACGTGCCATTGGTGCGCCAGCGAATCAGGTACCACGACAGCGGCTCACTCGTGACCGGCGTGATCGTCACACGCAGGACCGCACCGAGCGACGTCACGCCGATCGTCGGTGCCGGGGGGGCATTCGCATCGAGCCAATCGGTGGCTGGCGGCAGCGCGCGCGCCGCGAACACGCCGCTCGTGAGCAACGATCGCAGCCCGCCGCGATCGTTCACCACCACCGTGGTGTTGTACAGCAGCGACCCGGTCGAACCACCCGCCGCCGCATTCTGCCCGCGGGTGAGCTGCACCTGCGCCGGAATTTCGGCCGCCGCGTACGCGCTCGT
>CANGXK010000145.1 GCA_947457715.1 Gemmatimonadota bacterium | reverse complement strand
CGTTTAACGGCTATGCCAGTCAGGTCGCGTCGATGTACAGCGGCATGGATCTGCGGAAGAACTACTGAGCCCTGACATGCAGTCGTTGCTCGCGCGCGCCGAATCGCCGATTCGGCGCCTGATCCGTCCTGCGCTGTGGCTGCTCGTGATCGTGCCCGCCCTCGTGCTGGTCGCGCAGCTGCTGTTGGATCAGTTAGGTGCCGAACCAATTGAGGAGCTCGAGCACGCGTCCGGGAAGTGGGCGCTTCGCCTTCTCGCTGGCTCGTTGGCGGTGACGCCGATCATGCGGATGACCGGATGGGGATGGATGCTGGTGCAGCGACGCTTTCTGGGCCTCGCCGCCTTTTTCTGGGCGCTGGGGCACCTCAGCGTCTACATCGGCCTCGACCAGTTTTTCGACTGGCCGGCGATCACCGACGACATCCTCAAGCGGCTCTACATCACGCTCGGGATGCTCGCGTTCGTCCTCATGATCCCCTTGGCGCTGACCTCGACCAAGGCGGCGATCCGGAAGTTGGGTGGTAAGCGCTGGAACCGGCTGCACCGGCTGGTCTACGTGTCGGCGATCGCCGGCTGCATGCATTTCCTCTGGGCCGTGAAGAAGGACCTGACCGAGCCGATCATCTATGCTGCGGTCTTTGTCGTTCTTTTTGCGCTTCGCTTCATCGGGCGTACGCCGGGCCGCGTCCGTCATCCCGAGCTGCGTGGCTGATGGTCGAGTGCGCGACGATTTTGGCACGGGTTATTCTTCGCGGAGTTACCTGCAGCGCTCTCCGATCGACATTCTGAAGATCGACACGGCGTTTGTAGCTGTCATCGATCAGGGAGGCGAAGGACCGGAGCTGGCCAGCGCGATCGTGGCACGTGGAGAGACGCGGCGGATGCACACCGTGGCCGAAGGGATCGAGAGGGAGGCCCGGCGCGGCCATCCGCTGACCCTTGGCTGCGAGCCCGGACAAGGGAACCTGTTCGCGCCTCCGCTGGACGCCGGGGAGTTCTGGCGTCTGTCGCTCGCTCGTGGTGCCCGGACGCCCTCCGCCACATTCCGGCGTCGCGAAATGGGTGCACAAGCCGCATAAGCCAACCAGCTTCATCCCCGCGCGTCCGGCCACGCCGAGTCGCCCGCGTCCGACCACCACCCCCATCCCGACGGAGCTTCCGTCGGGTTTTGATGCGTTCGCGATCGCCGCGCCGGGCCTCGCCCCGTTGGTGGCGGCTGAGTGTATCGCGCTCGGGATCACCCCGCGCGATGTGAGCCCGGCGGGTGTGTCGTTCAACGCGACCGCCGAACAGCTGTTCACGGTGAACCTGTGGTCGCGACTGGCCAGCCGCGTGCTGGTGCGTCTCGCCGAGTTCGAGGCGCGCGATTTTGCGACGCTCGAGAAGATGGCATCGCGTGTCCCATGGCACCTGGTGCTGTCGCCCGGCGCCGCGGTGCGACTACGTGTCACATGCCGGAAGTCACGGCTCTATCACTCCGATGCGGTGGCGGAGCGCGTGGCGCGCGGCATCACGAACACCATCAAGGGCTCACAGGCTCTCGGTCGCGCCAAAGATGATGAAGAGGACGACGACGGGAACACGCAGCTGATCGTGGTGCGCTTCGATCACGATCGCTGCACGATCAGCGCCGACAGCTCGGGGGCGCTGCTGCACCGACGCGGCTGGCGGCAGGCGATTGCGAAGGCGCCGCTGCGCGAGACCCTGGCGGCCGCCATGCTCACGGCCTGCGAGTGGAACGGGCAGGTGCCGTTGGTCGATCCGTTCTGCGGGTCGGGCACGATCGGCATCGAGGCCGCCTTGCGTGTCCGTCGTATGGCGCCGGGGTTGGGGCGTGAGTTCGTGATGGAGCTGTGGCCGGGTGCCGATGCGCCCATGCATACGCGGGTGCGTGTCGCGGCCAAGGCGGAGGCGCTCCCCGCGGTGGGTATGCCGATCGTGCTGCGGGATCGCGATGCCGGCGCCTGCAGGGCTGCCGTCGCCAATGCGGAGCGGGCGGGCGTGCTGGGCGACCTCGTGATCGAACAGGGCGCGCTGTCGGAGACGTCGCTCGACGCGATCGGCGACGCAGGGCTGCTGCTCACGAATCCGCCGTACGGACTGCGGATCAGCGACGGATCGGATCTGCGCTCGCTGTATGCGCGGCTCGGTGATGTGGTGCGCGCCGGCGGGCGCGGGTGGCAGCTGGGGATGCTGGTGCCCGACCGTGCGCTGGCGGCGCAGACGCGGCTCGCGTTCGAGGCGGTACTGCGCACCGCGAACGGTGGCCTGCCGGTGGAAGTGCTGTTGTCGCGCCCGTAGTGCATCACTGTAGTGCAGGCGCGACCACATCACCCCAGGCACCCCATCACACGCGGAAGGTGTCCGGGCGCCACGTCTTGATTTGGGCTTTGATCTCCTTGCCCTTGAGCGCCGGATTCTTGAGGACCATGTCGACCATCGACGCCAGCTCGGCATCGCTCGCGAAGCGCAGCGCGATGTAGTGGCGCGGCGAAAACGCGGCCTGTGCGCGGGCGGCGAGGTCGGCCGGCAGCAGACGCGCATAGCGGAGCTGCTCTTCGAGGCGGATCAGGCGATCCTGCGCGCGCAACGGCGAGAGGCGCGACACCGCTACGACGCCGAAGAGCGCCAGCGAGCCGACCAGCAGGTACGCCGTGTCGGCGCCCGGGTTCGCGATCAGGCGCTTCACGCTCCATCCCACATAGATCAGCGCCAGCGGGCTGGTGACGAAGTGATACGCGGGCATGAACCGCCCGTGATTGGCAAAGGTCTGTGTCTGGTCAGCCATGGTGGTGCGTGTCGGTGAAAGAGTCGATCAGTGCGGCGGCCGTGGCGAGTCGTTGCTCCCACGTGCCTTGCACAACGGTAACCGGCGCGTCGAATCGCGCCAGCGTATCGCGGAACAGCGCCTGCACTTCATCGCGACGCTCTTCGCGGTCGCGGATGCCATCGGCGATCCAGGGCACGTCGATATCGAGCAGCAGGTAGTGCGTGGGGCGGCGCGCAACGGCTGCCTGCTCGATGAACTCGGGGCAGCGGCCGAAGTAGTGGTGGCAGTACACCACCGTGCTGACGAGGTCGGTGTCCTGCAGCAGCAGCGAGTGGCCGCGCGCGGTGGCGGCAGCGATGTGCGTGTCTTCCAGCGCCATCTGCCCCTTGGCGATGGGGCCATGATCACGGAAATCGAGCGCCGCGCCCTTGGCCGCGGCATAGTCGCGCACGAACTCCGGCACGCAGGTCACGCCGTACCGCGCGGCCAGCTGCGCACCGAGCGTGGTTTTGCCAACCGACTCCGAACCGGTCAGGACGATGCGCGTGAGTGCCCGGGTGAGCTCGCGAGCTGTGTCCGCGCCGCCGATCGAATCCATTGCAGGTAGCCGATGATGGCGAGCCCCAGGAACACGGCGTACAAGATCGCCGTGAGCGGGAGCTGCCGGTTGATGAACAGACCAATGTAGACCACGTCGACGGCGATCCAGAGCAGCCAGTGCTCGAGGAGTTTGCGCGTCATCATGTACTGCGCCACGAGGCTGACCGACACGAGCGCGGCGTCGAGCCACGGCAGCGCGGCACCCGGGATCCGGCGGGTGATGGTGGCCAGCGTGACCCACGATGCGAGCGCGATGGCCGCCATGATGACGGCCGTGCGCCGCGTCGTGCGCGTGACGACCACGGGATCGTGACGTGGACCACCACGTAGCCAGTGCCACCAGCCGTACAGCGACAACACGAGATATACCACCTGCAGCCCGGTATCCGAGTACAGACCCGTGCCGGCGAACACCACGATATAGAACCCGGCGTTGAGCACGCCCAGCGGCCAGCTCCAGATGTGCTCACGCGTGATGAGCCACACGTTGAGCACCCCCGTGATGAAGCCGAAGAGCTCCGCGCAGGAGCTCCCGTGCGCGACGAGCCAGGCGCAGGGGATGGAGAGAAGGCGGAGCTCCGGACTGGTCATGAACGCCAAAGCTAATTAGGGTTCCCGCACATGACCGGGGTGCCGGCGCCGCCAGTGCGCGTTGGCTGAGAGAGTCCCGTAGAACCTGATCCGGCTCGTACCGGCGTAGGGAGTCCAATCGATGTATCCGCACGCAATCGCGCGCCCATGGCGCACGCGGCGACTTGGTGTCGCCAATCTCAGCGCTGCTCTGATGACCGCCACCGCGGCATCCCTGTGGTTTCTCCCGGCCTCACCGCTCGATGCGCAGGCGCGCCCCGACAGCGCCAAAGCCGCCGCCAAGGCCGACTCGGTGCGCAACATCGAAGGCGTGCTGGTCCGCGCCATCCGCGCCAATGACCAGGCGCCGATCTCGCAGACCACCATCGGTCGCGCCGCCATCACGCAGCGCCACTTCGGGCAGGACGTCCCGATGCTGCTCATGAACGCCGCGCCGTCGATGACGTCGCACACCGAAACCGGCACCAACTGGGGCTACAGCTACCTGCGGCTGCGCGGGCTCGACCAGACCCGCATCAACATCACGCTCGATGGCGTGCCGTTGAACGACATGGAAGATCAGGTGCTGTACTTCGCCAACCTCGCCGACCTCATGTCGAACGTGCAGTCGGTGCAGGTGCAGCGCGGCGTGGGCACGAGCACCGCGGGCACGGCGTCGTTCGCAGGCAGCGTGAACTTCGAAACGATGCCGGTGGCGCGCGCCGGCGCCGGTGGTGACGTGCAGCTGCAGATGGGATCGTTCGGCGCCCAGCGCGTGAGCGCCTCGTTCAACTCGGGGCTCACCGCCAGCAAATTCGCGGTGTACGGCCGGGCCAGTGCGCTGCGTACCAACGGCTACCGCGACCACAGCGGCGTGATGGGACGCTCGGCCTTCGTGGGCGCCGGCTGGTTCGGCGCGCGCGACGTGGTCAAGCTCACCACGCTGGTGGGACTGTTGGCCGACACGCTGTCGTACACCGGCGCCACCCTCGAGCAGCTGGCCACGAACCGCCGCTACAACCCGCTGCAGCCCGACGAACGCGACAAGTTCGGCCAGCAGCTGGTGTCGCTGGCCTACACGCGCGCGCTGCAGAACGGCGGATCGGTGAGCACCACGGTGTACCGCAACTCGGCCAGCGGCAACTACGACTACATCGACCTGCCCGATCGCTACCGCTTCAACCTGGCGCACACGTGGTACGGCGTGACCAGCGCGTACAACGTGGAACGCGGCGCGCTGCGCGTGAACACCGGCATCAACGCCAACACGTACCAACGCGCGCACCGCGGCTACTTGCAGCCGGCCACCACGCTGTACGACAACACCGGTCACAAGCAGGACGCCAGCGCCTTCGCCAAGCTGTCGCTCGACGCCGGCAAGGCCCGTTGGTTTGCCGACCTGCAGGGACGCTACGCGAAGTTCCGCTACGCACCCGACGCCAACGCCGGCATCGATGGGCGCAGTATCGACTGGATGTTCTTCAATCCGAAGGCCGGCGTCACGTATCAGCTGGCGAAGGGACTGGCCACGTATGCGTCGTACGGCATCACGAGCCGCGAGCCGGCCCGCAACGATCTGTTTGCCGGCGACGACGACTTGAACAGCGGCAACGTGGCCGACTACGGCGATTTCACGCGCGTGAAGCCCGAGTCGGTGCGCGACGCCGAGCTGGGCATCACGTGGTCGCGGGCCACGATGGAGCTGTCGGCGAATCTGTACAGCATGGATTTCCGCAACGACATCGCGCGCATCGGCGCGCCCACGGCGTCAGGATCGATTCTGCGTCGGAACGTGGGCAACAGCTATCGTCGTGGTGTCGAGGTTGATGCAGCCTATCGCGGTATTTCGCGCGTGGTGCTGGCGGGCAACGCCACCTGGAGCCAGAACCGCATCGCGCAGTTTACCGATTCGTCGCGCGGCACGCCGGTGGTGCGGCGTAACGTCGCGCCGATGCTCACGCCGACGTTCATCTCGTCGCATCGCCTTGAGGTGTCGCCGACGGACCGGTTCATGGTGAGCCTGGAAGGGCGTTATCAGTCTGCGGCGTATCTCGACAATACCAGCAGTGCCGATCGCGTGCTGCCCGACTACTACACGCTCGATGCATCGGCGCGGGCCACGTATGGCCGCTACGCGCTCACGGTGCGTGGGGCGAATCTGGGCGATACGCAGAAGTTCGGCAGCGGCGCGGTGTCGGGGTCGGGGCGCGTGCGCTACTTCGTGCTGCCGGCGCGGGCGGTGTTTGCGACGGTGAGCGCGGAGTTCTGAGGTGAACGTCATCGCGCTGCGGCTGAGGGGCGCTTGCACGGATAGGCCTTTGGTTCACGCGAAGGGCGCGAAGATCGCGAAGGGCGCGAAGAAAAGCAAAAGAAAAGAAGAATTTGTTCAGTTGCTGTTCTTCGCGCCCTTCGCGGCCCTTCGCGCCCTTCGCGTGAACCAAAGAGCTGTCGACCGTCAGCGCCGGCACTTGTCGTAACAGCCATCAAGCTCGCAGCTTTCGAGATGTCCTCACTTCGTCGTACCCTCGTGGCGTCCGTCGCCCTCGCCGCTCTCGCTGCCGCGCCGCTCCACGCCCAGCAGCTCCGCCCCGTCGTAGACGCCTGGCGACGCGCCCACGAGCGCGAGATCCTCGACGAAGCGTTCGCCCTGATGGCCATCCCCAACGTGGCCTCCGACACCGCGAACATCCGGCGCAACGTCGAGTTTCTCACGGCGGCCTTCGCCAAGCGCGGCGTCGCCATGCGGCCCCTCGTCGCGCCCACCGGTGGCAGTCCCGCCCTGTTCGGTGAACTGAAAGCGCCCGGTGCCACGCGCACCATCGTGATGTACGCCCACTACGACGGACAGCCGGTGGCCGGGGGCGGATGGAACGGGGATCCGTTCACCCCCGAGCTGCGTCGCTACGCCAACAGCGTGGCCACCGACGCCGTGGCCATGCCCGCCAAGGGCGACACCATCGATCCCGCCGTGCGCATTCGCGCGCGCTCG
>CANGXK010000144.1 GCA_947457715.1 Gemmatimonadota bacterium | reverse complement strand
GTGTCGGCACGGCCAGTCGGGCGCTCTCGATGTTGTCGGCCCGGTCGGCGTGGGAACGGATCGCACTCAGTGGGGAGCACGCGCTGGCCGCCACGCGGTCCGCACCGCTCACCACCGAGCAGCGAGCCGCGGTGGACCGGCACGAAGCCGAGCTGCGACAGTCGGTGGAGTTGGCCCGGCGCTTCGATTTCGTGGCCGGACGCTCGATGCGCTTGGTCGTGGCCGGTGCCGTGTTGGTGGTGCTGCTGGTGGCGGTTGGTGCGTCACGCGTGGCCGGACATTTGAGCCGTCAGCTCAGCCGACCCCTCGACGAGCTGGTGGGGTGGACGGGACTGATCCGCACCGGGCGGTCCATCCCGGAGCAACCGGAGCGCCGCGGCGCCCCGGAATTCGAAGTACTCCGAACGGGGATGCGCACCATGGCTCAGGAACTCGAAACGGGACGACGACGGGCGCTCGAAGCCGAGCGCGCCGAGGCGTTTCGCGAGTCCGCCCGCCGGTTCGCGCATGAGCTCAAGAATCCGCTCACGCCGATCCGTTTCGCGGTCGACCGGCTGCGGCGTTCCGCCCCCGAGGAGTTGCGCGACACCGTGGAAGTGCTGGCCGAAGAGGCTGCGCGCCTGGAAACGATGGCCAAGAGCTTCGCGCAGTTCGGCCGACTCCCCGATGGCCCAGCCGCCGACATCGATGTGCTGGAGCTGGTCACGCGCGTGGCGCGCAGTACGGTCCCCGAACAACTGGCCGTCACGATCGATGGCGACCACGCCCTGCCATTGGTACACGGCTTCCACGAACCCCTGGTGCGCGCCGTCACGAACGTGCTCATGAACGCCGTCGACGCCTGTGGCACATCGGGACAGATCGACATCGGCCTCCGCTTCGCCGCGCCGTACGTCATGATCACGGTCCGCGACACCGGCTGCGGCATCGCGCCCGACGCACTCGCGCATATCTTCGATCCGTACGTGACCACCAAGCCCGGCGGCACGGGGCTCGGGCTCGCGATCGCCCGACAGACCATGGAAGCCCATCAGGGATTCATCGACGCCACCAGCTCCGTTGGCGTCGGCACCACGATGTCCTTACGTCTGCCGCTGCACAGGCGGGCTGATTTCACGGAGAACTGATGACGCGTCAAACGCAGGGACAACCGGACCAGACACTCGTGCGGCTGCCAAGCGGACAGCTAATCGTCGCCCCACAAGCCCCGCTCCCGCCGGGCACGATCGTGTTCACCGGCGACGGCAGCGGCGACAACGTGCGCATCAACGTGAAGGGCGGCAACGTCGTGCTCACGCAGGGCACCAACACCACGACCATTCCGCTCAACGACGTCGTGCCGCGGGGTTTGGTGCAGATGTCCTGGGCGGTGGCCGCCTCGGTTATTGCGGTGTTCATCGGCTGGCCGATCGCCCGCGCCGTGGCGCGCTACCTCGACCGTCGTGGCCGCGCCGTACGCGCCGACAACGCGCTCGAAGCGCAGCTGGCGCAGCGGTTCGACGCCATGGAGCGCAACATCGATACCGTGGCCGTGGAAATCGAGCGGCTCAGCGAGGCGCAGCGCTTCACGTCGAAGCTGCTGGAACAGCGTCCGCCGGCCGTCGCGGCTCCGATCGACGCCAACCGGTAAGCGGCCGCCGCCATGCCCAGTGTCCTGATCGTCGACGACGAACCGAATATCCGACGCATGGTCGGCGCTCTGCTCGGCGCCGAAGGATATGACGTGCGCGATGCCGCCGATGGGACCACCGGGCTCGCCCTCGCCGAAGCCAACGAGCCGGATGTCGCGCTCGTGGACCTGATGATGCCGGGTGACCTCGATGGACTCGCGCTGCTGCAGAAGCTGCGCGAACGTCGGCCCGATATGCCGGTGGTCATGATGAGCGGACGCGCCGCGCTCACCGATGCGGTGCGTGCCACCAAGCTTGGGGCGTTCACCTTTCTCGAGAAGCCGCTCACCCCTGAAGGCGTGCTGCTGGCGCTCGCCTCGGCTTTCGAGCTGCGACAGGCCCGTCGCGCCGCAGCCGCGCTGCGCGAAGACCTCGGCATCTCCGGCGAGATGGTGGGCGATTCGTCGGTCATGCACGACGTGCGCACCCTCATCGCGCGGGTGGGGCCCACCGACGCCCGTGTGCTGATCACGGGCGAATCGGGCACCGGAAAGGAACTCGTGGCGGCCGCGCTGCACCTGGCGAGTCCGCGACGCGACCGGCCGTTCATTCGTGTGAACTGCGCGGCCATTCCGCGCGACCTCGTCGAAAGCGAGATGTTCGGACACGAGCGCGGCGCGTTCACCGGCGCCACCGATCGTCGCCTCGGTCGCTTCGAACTCGCGCACACCGGGACGCTCTTTCTCGATGAAGTCGGCGACCTCGGCGCCGAGGCGCAGGCCAAACTGCTGCGCGCCATCGAGGCGCGCGAAATCGAACGCGTGGGCGGCGGCAAGCCGATCAAGATCGACGTGCGCATCGTGGCGGCAACCAACAAGGACCTCGGTCGCGCCGTGGCCGACGGCAGTTTCCGCGAAGATCTGTTCTTCCGCCTGAATGTGATCCCCATTCAGCTGCCACCGCTGCGCGACCGGCCGGGCGATCTGCCGGCACTGGTGCGACATTTTTCGGCGCGCCATCGCACGCGCACCGGACGGCCGCTGGTGCAGTGGCACGAAGACGCCCTCGCGGCGCTCAGCAGCTATCGCTGGCCCGGCAACGTGCGTGAACTCGCCAACGTCGTCGAGCGACTGGCGATTCTGCATGCGGGCAGCGAGGTGGGTCGGGCCGAGGTGCTGCAGGTGCTGCCCACCGTGGCGACCGACCCGTTCAGCGTTGCACCGAGCCAGGTAGCCGGCCGTAGCGCGGACCCGGCGCCCTCGCTGCCGACGCTGCCGCTCAGCGATGCGCTCGATGCCTACGAACGCCGCCTGATCTCCGCGGCGCTGGCGCAGAGCGATGGGAACGTCGCGGAGGCCGCGCGGCGACTGCAAACCGACCGGCCGAACCTGTATCGGCGCATGCGTCGCCTCGGACTGGCGTCGGCCGGCGAACAATGATGGATCACCCGCTCGACGACGTGCCCGTGATGGACGAGAACCTCAGCAGGAGAAACGGATGAAGGCAGCCATGACCCGGCATGGTCAGGCCCCGATGGTCCTTGCCGCGCTGAGCGCGCTGATCGGCGCGATGCCGCTGGCCTCGGCGTCAGCCCAGCGCGAGCGCGATCCGAATCAGGAGCGTGCACGACGCCTCGGTAGCGTGCCGCGGGAGATCGCGATGGAAGTCACCTCGGTGTGGAACGCCCCCGCCACGCGGCGCGTCCGTGGCGATTTCTCACTGGCGAGCATCGACACGGTGCGCGGTGATCTGGCGGTGCTCGAAGGACGGGTGCGCATCGCCGGCGTGGTCACCGGACAGGTGGTGGTGCTCAACGGCGATGCCGCGCTGGTGGACGGTGCACGCATCGAGCGTTCGCTCACCGTCATCGGCGGCGCCTTCGAATCACCCGATCGCCCGAATGTCGGTGGCGAGATTCGCGTGTGGAGTGCGCGCTACCGCTACCACGACGTTGGCGACACGCTGGTGGCTGACACGGATTTCTTTGCGCGCTGGTCGCGATGGATGCGCGAGGACGATGCCGGCACCACCGGCCGCACGGACAGTGACCTGTTTGTCACCACCGCGCATACCTACAATCGCGTCGAGGGACTCCCGATCTATGTGGGGCCTCGTTTCCGGACGCGCAGCGGCGACACCCGTGTACGCGCCGAAGTGGTCGGCATCTTCCGCACGGGCGATCAGCTGTCGTGGAAGCGAGAGAACCTCGGCCATCGCGTGCTGCTGGAGCTGCGGCAAGGCAACAGCACCGGCATTGCCGTGGGTGGCCGCCTGTTCGACGAAGTCGAGGCAGTGGAAAAGTGGCAGCTCACGGATACCGAAGTGGGGCTCAATGCCTTCCTGTTCACGCGCGACTATCGCGATTACTGGCAGCGTCATGGTGGTCAGGGCTATGTGAGCCTGTTCGCCGGTCGCGGCTCGGAGGTGCGGGCGTCGTACGGTGAGGAGCGGTGGAGCTCGCGCCGGGCGCGCAACGTGCTGTCGATCGTGAACGATGGTGTGCCTTGGCGCGTGAATCCGCTGGCAGACGATGGCGTGATAAAGCTGCTCACGGTATCGGCCACGCTCGACACGCGCAACAGCCCGAAAGACCCGCGCGCCGGCTGGTACCTGCGCGGCGAGTACGAGCATGGCGACGGTCGACTGCTCCGCGCCGGTGTCCCCGTCGTCGGCATGGAGGACGAGCAGCCCGCCATGGCATACTCGCGCGCCCTGCTCGACTTGCGTCGCTACAACCGTCTGGGCCCGAACGCCTCATTGAACATGCGCGCCGTCGTGGGCGGCTGGATCGACGGCGACCCGCTGCCGGCCCAGCGCCGGCTCTCGGTGAGCGGCATCGATGCGCTTCCGGGGTTTGACTTCCGTCGTCAGCTCACCGACACCGACGTGGGCACCTGCGCCGTGGGTGACGAACAGTCCTACGCGGCGCGTGGTCGTCCGTCGCTGTGTGATCGGATGGCCCTGCTGCAGATCGAGTGGAAGGGCGACTTCCGCTTCAACCTGTTCGGCAATAACGACGAGCTCGGGGATCGCCGCTGGGTGTTCAGCCGCGTCAAAGCCGACGGTGCGTGGGTGGTGTTCGCGAACTCAGGCCGTGGCTGGTTGGTGGGACCGCGCGACACCGACCACGTGCAGTATCCGAAGGGATCGGTACCCGACCTCAAATCGTGGCGCACCGATCTTGGCGGCGGCTTCGACTTCGGCACCTTCGGCGTGTACGTGGCCCAGGCAGTCTCGGAAAGCCGCCTGTCGCCGAATGCCTACCTGCGGCTCAGTCGCCGCTTCTGATTCGGGCACGCGCTGACCTGATGCATTCAGCTCTCCCCTCGGTGCTGCCAGCGGTGCGTACGCTGGTCGCCATCCTCCTGCTCCTGTCCGGGGTGGGCCGGATGGCGTGGGCGCAGTCGCGTCCGGAGATCGACATCCGGGTGGCGCCCACGTCGTATCCGCCGCTGGTCGCGGTGAAAGGCGTGCTGACGGAAAAGCCGTTCGACGAGTTGCTGCAGAGCGGCTTCCCGGCGCGACTGCACGTGCGGGCCGAGCTGTGGACGATCGGCCGGTGGTTCGACGAGGTGCTCGGGCGCGTGGAGTGGGACATCGTGGTGCGCTACGACGCGATCGATCGCACGTACGAAGTGGCGCGCTTCGTGGCGGGGCGACTGATGCCATTGGGCAGTTACGCGCGCTTCGCTGATGCCCGCGCGGCGAGCGAACTGCCGTACCTGCCCGCACTCACCGCACCGCCACGCGGGCGCAAGAGCTACGTGGCGGTGCAAGCGGAATTGCAGACGCTCGACGTGAGCGATCTGGATGAGCTCGAGCGGTGGCTCCGCGGTGAGGCGTCACCGGCGGTGCGAGGCAAACGAAGCCCCGGCACCGCGCTCACGCGCGGCGTGCGCGCGCTGGCGAGCCGCTTGCTTGGTGGCGAAGTGCGACGGCTCGAGGCGAGGAGCCCGGCCGTTACATACTGACTTACGTCGCGACCACCGCGCCCTCGATCTTCTCGAGCTCGCGCAGCGTCTCTTCGCCGTAGAAGACCGTGATGTACCGCGCCTGAACCGGCGTCAGGCGCCGCACCGCCCAGCTGAGATGCACGAAGTGCGGCTCGGACGGGGCGTGCAGTGGCGTCATGCCGATTTCATGCGGCATGCGATTGGCCTTCTTCGTATTACACCCGCTGCAGGCGGTGACCACGTTCGTCCATTCGTTCGACCCACCGCGCGAGATCGGGATCAGGTGATCGCGCGTGAGCGACTCACGGGGCTTGAGCTCGGTGGAGCGACGCCCGCAGTACTGACACTGGTAGTCGTCGCGCGCGAACAGGAAGGTGTTCGTGACCTGTCGGCGGAATCGCCGCGGGACGTGCACGAAGCGGGTCAGGCGGATGACCGCCGGGCGCGGATACGCGTGTCGTTCGGAGCGCACGGGCATGCCCGTGTCGGCCTCGACGATTTCCGCCTTGCCGTCGATCACCAGCCGTAGCGCTCGCCGAAGCGGCACCATGGTCAGGGGTTCATACGACGCATTCAGTGCGAGACAGCCGGCGATCACGCCCTACCCTCCACTCTACAGTGCCAAGGTCGATGGGTCCGCTACCTGAAGTGTATCATGCGCGGGAAGCCTGTCGCCACTGCTGCAGCCGATCGCGCCATGCGCCGACACGTAACGGTACGGTCTCATCACGCTGCGTCAGCACACCGTCTCGGACCAGTTCCCGGCCTTCGACGGTCACGAGGATCGCTTCGACTTTGCCGGCCAGCACGTGCACCAGCGCCACGGCGGGATCGAACAGTGGCTGCGCGTCATCGTGATCGAGCGGGAAGGCCGCCAGATCGGCGTCCTTCCCAACCTCCAACGTTCCGACACGCGACGCGAGCCCCAGCGCCTCCGCGCCGCCCCGCGTGGCCAACGCGAGCGCCGCATGCGCCGACAGCGCATCGGGCGTACCCGCCCGCAGCGAATGAAAGAGCGTGGCCTGCCGGGCCTCGCCCAGCAGATCCATGCGATCATTGCTGGCCACCGAGTCGGTGCCGAGACCGGTGCGAATGCCGTGCGCCAGCATGCGGTCCAGCGGCGCGATGCCGTGCCCGAGCTTCGCGTTCGAAATCGGACAGTGCACGATGCTCGCGCCGGCGTCGGCGATGCGCGCCATGTCGCGGTCGTCGGCCTGGATCACATGAATCAGCAACGGCTGCGCCGCCAAGACCCCCGTCGCCTCGAGCAGTGCAATCGGCGACTCGGCTTGCGGCGCGACGGCGATACCACGCGCCCGCAGCCGGTCGGCAAACGCCCCCGCCCCATCACGCACGAAGAGCATCTCGGCCGGACTCT
>CANGXK010000143.1 GCA_947457715.1 Gemmatimonadota bacterium | reverse complement strand
GGTCCGCCATCCACGTCGACGTAACTGCCGACGCGAGTCGAGTGCGTCGTCCCGGACCCGGTCGCCGAGGCCTGCGATGGCAACGACTACGCCATCGACGGCGATGTGTATGGGTGTCAGTGTGCGGTCGAGGTCATTCATCACACTCCGCAGCGATTCATCGATGGCGGTGGTTGCCTCCCGCAGGAAGCGCGGCGAGCCGATTCGCACGGCATATCCGTCGACGACGCCCTCGAGACCAGCACCGGCCACATGGCGCGACGCCGTGACCGTACCCGTCGGCTGTCCCGTCCAGGCGCGACGGAAGCCGTCGGCCAGCGGATGCGACGAGCCTTCTTCCAGCGCAAGCACCAGCGGCTTCACCCAATCGGGCCCGTGCCACGCCGTGAGCGCCGTGCGTCCCTCGGTGATCGTGCCGGTCTTATCGAGCACGATGATGCCGGGGGAGGCCAACAGTTCGAGGGCGTCGCCGCCCTTGATCAGCATTCCGCGTCGTGCGGCGCGCCCGACCGCCACCGTGATTGCCAGCGGTGTCGCGAGGGCGAGCGCGCAGGGGCAGGTGACGATCAGCAGTGCGATCGCATCGTCGAGGGCATGGGCCGGTGAGAGCTGTGTCTTGATCACAAACGTGGCTGCGGCCGTCGCCAACACGATGGCCGTGAACACGCCAGCCATGCGATTGGCCATCTGTACGATCGGTGCGCGTCGCTTGGCGCTCTCCTCGACCTGCCGCATCAGCTTGGCAATGCGACTGGTCTCGCCCGCCTGTTGCACCAAAACGCGCAGCGGCGCTTCCACGTTCAACGTGCCCGCGAAGACTGCTTCCCCGATACCGACCGATGCCGGGCGAGATTCACCGGTCAGCAGTGCGGCGTTGACGCTTGAGCGGCCGAGCATGACGATGCCGTCGGCGGGGAACGACTCGCCCGCGCGAACATCGAGTAGCATACCCGGGAGCAGCGCCTCGCTCGGGACATCGCGCACGATTTCGTTCTCCACGATTCGCGCCATGCTGGGCGCGATCGCGTGCAATTCCTCGGCGGCATCCACCGCCATGCGCTGGCCGCGCTGCTGCAGGAACCGTCCCACCAGCAGCGCGAAGATCAGCAGCGCGAGTCCGTCAAAATAGATCGGTCCCGACTCCGTGATCGTGTTGATCGCGCCGCGGACCAATCCTGCCGCGAGCGCGATGGCAATCGGGAGATCCATGTGCAGCGACCGCGTGCGCAGCGACGCCCAGGCACCGGTAAAGAACACGCGTCCCGGCCAGATGAAGGCCGGCACCGTGATCGCGAAGCTCACCCAGCGGAAGAATCGGGTGAAGTTCGCATCCATCGTGTTGAGCTCACCAGCGTAGAGTGCCAGCGCGGCCAGCATCACATTGATCGCGATCGCGCCGGCGATGCCGATGCGCGCCAACATGGCGCGGTCTTCGCGTTTCCGCATGTCGGCGCGTGCCACGCCGCGGAACGGGTGCGGTGGGTAGCCCAGCGCGTCGAGCGACTGCGCAATGCGCGAGAGCGGCACGGTGGCGATATCCCATTCGATCACCGCCAGCGACCGTCGCACGTCGAGTTCGGCGCGCAACACCCCGGGCACCAGCAACGGTACCCGCTCCACCAGCCAGACACACGAGGCGCAGTGCACGCCTTCGAGGTACAACTCCGTACGCGAGAGGCCGTTGGGCAGCGCCGTCACGTACAGGCTCGCAAACGCCGGATGGTCGAACTCAGCATAACTCCGTCCCGACGCGCGCACCGGCGCCTCACGGCGCTCAGCGAATCCGTAATACGAATCAAGGCCATGCGCGTGCAAGATCCCATACGCCGTATGGCAGCCGCTGCAGCAGAACTGCCGCTCGGCGTGCTCCTCCAGCAGTCCGTCGGGTACCGGCAGTCCACAGTGCGCGCAGAGCGTCGTGGCATCCGCGCGGTCGGCCGTCGGGGTGGCGGTCGTGGTGAAACTCACGGCAGCACGTGTCTGTGCGCGGCGTGTTCATCACCGCCACTGGCTGTCGCGGCAGGTCGCATGGAAAAGCGTCCCGAAATGGACAGGAGCCCCATCACCAGCACGAGGGCGGCGCTCAGCATCGGCAGGCGACTGCGCAGCGGGCCAAAGAGCCGCTGGGCTCCGAGGCCAACGGCCACCAGCGCCGGCAGCGTACCGGCCCAGAAAATGGCCATCGTGATCACCCCCGCACGTACACTGCCGGTTCCGCCCGCGGTCGCAACGAACACATACAGCCAGCCACACGGCAGCATCGTCGTGAGCAGCCCGGTGATCCCGGCCCGCGTGGTCATCGGCTGCTCACGCACGGCATGGAGGACGCCGCCCATGGCGCGCTGCCAGGACTCCGGCGTGCGTATGCTGCCGAGCCGCACGCCGCGTTGGGCGGCGATGGTGCTGGCCGCCCACCCGATCATCAGGGCACCGGCCACGACGGCGGCGGTGTGCTGGAGGCCCGCCAGCGCGCCGAGCGACGAGACGCCGGCGCCGATTGCACCGGCGATCGCCCCCAGCAGCAGGTACGAGGTGAGTCGTCCCACGTTGTACATCGCGTGCGCGCGCAGCGCCGTGGCGTTGGTGCCACTGCCGCTGCCTGTATAGAAGCAGACGAAGCCACCACACATGCCCACACAGTGGACGCTGCCGACCAGACTGGCGAGCAGAATGCCCGACGCGGTGCCGATCACGTTAGCGTCCGGGACCCTGCGCACGCACGGCGGTAAGGCGCGTGCTCGCCGTAAAGTGCGAGGTATCGCGGCGCGCGTTTACCCGCACTTCCCATTCGCCGGGGGCGTTGATCGGCATCGGGGCCGAGTACACGCCGGCGCCCTCGTCGGCCATGGTGGCCTTCGTGACGTCGTTGGCCCGCGCGTTGAAGAGTACGGTCGTCTCGACGACGGCACCGGCAACGGGTCGCGCCTGAGCATCGCTCAAGACGATACGCAGACGTGTAGGCTGTCCGGCCACGAGTGAATCGGCGAACGCCTGCACCGTCCATCCGAGATCGACGTTCCGGTGCGACTGCGCCATCGTGGAATCGAAGAAGACGGCCTTCTTGTAGTAATCCGGCTCGACGGCGAACGAGGGATCATTGTTCGCAATCCGCATCATCACGAGGTTGGCGGCGACGGTGGCTCCCAGAATAGCGGTGATGCCGATCGGCCAGGCCATGCCTGCTTTCATGGGGTCCTCCCAGTGGGAGCGTTGCCGACCGGGCCGAGCAGCCGGTAGTTCACCGTCTCCTGATAGCGACGACCGTCGGTGACATTGAGCCGGATCATGCGCTCGCCGTTCTCGAACCCGCGCCGCGGGATGAGCACGAACAGGCTCGTGGTCCGGGTGGCGCCGGCTGCGATCTTGAGCGGATTCTCCGGCGCGATGATCGTGATCTCCTCGGATCGCAGTCCCGCATCGGTCATGCCGTCGAGCGTGACCGTGTACGCCATCGCTTCACTGCGGCGATTCGTGATCTTGACGCGAATCTGATTGGAGATGCGTCCGTCGGCTTCCTCGGCGAACGGGCCGTCGAGGCCACCGCGCAGCACGGTGAGGTCGGCGGATTCCTTGAGGAACAGCGCCGTGACGAGCCCGCCGATGAGGACGGTGAGCACGACCGGATAGAGAATGGTGCGCATGCGCAGCAAATGCCGCGGCTTGCCGGCAATCGCATCCTGTGAGGAGTAGCGGATGAGCCCCGTGGGCTTACCGACTTTCGTCATGATGTCGTCGCAGGCATCGATGCACTGGGTGCAATGGACGCACTCCATCTGGAGGCCGTTGCGGATGTCGATGCCCGTGGGGCAGGTCTGTACGCAGGCCCCGCAGTCGATGCAGTCGCCGGCCATCGGGTTGCGCGTCTTGCTGGCATGCTCGCGCGGTTCGCCGCGCACGTAGTCGTAGGCCACGATCACCGACTGACGGTCGATCAGCGCGGCCTGCCAGCGGCCATAGGGGCAGACGATGAGGCACGTCTGCTCACGGAAGTAGGTGAAGTTGAACCACACCAATCCGGTGAACAGCACCACGAAGAAAAACGCCGTGGGGTGCTCCGCCGGAGGATTGGACATCCAATCGTAGAGCTGATCGGTGCCCACGAAGAACGCGAGCAGCGTGTGCGATACGAACAGGGCCATGGCAAAGAACGTGACGTACTTCGCGATGCGTCGCGGCGTGAACCACGAGCCCTGCTTGTCGAGATTTCGCGAGCCGGTATATCCGCCGTCGAACCAACGTCCGATCGGGCGGAAGAGGAATTCGAGATATACCGTTTGCGGACAGGCCCAGCCACACCACGCGCGCCCGAAGAGCGCGGTGATGAGGAAGATGCCGATCACGCCGCTGCCCATCACGAGCATGAACAGCAGCGTATCGGTGGGGAGGAAGGTGTAGCCCATCAGCGTGAACTGGCGACGCGGCAGGTCCATGAGGAACACGGGCTTACCGAACACGCGCAGGTGCGGGGCCGCGAAGAACACGGCCATCAGTAGATAGGCAACGACCTGTCGCTTTTTCCACCACGCTCCGTGTGACGGCTTCGGGCGGATCCAGCGACGGCTGCCGTCTTCGTTGAGCGTTGGGAGCACGCGCCCTGACGGCGGTTTCCCAATGCCCGAGGGTGCAACAGAGCTCACGGGGTAACCAGTGGTCCTTGAGGTGCCTTCGGGTTCGCGGGATTGGATCCCTGCAACGATGCCACGTAGGCGACGACTTGTTCGACGTCTTCAGGCTTGAGCGTCTTGCCCCAGGGCGGCATGCCCTTTTCGAGCACGCCATTGACGACGGTTTTGTAGATGTCGGTAATCTGTCCACCGTGAATCCACGCGCTGTCCGTGAGATTCGGGCCGATCAGACCACCGCCATCCATGCGATGACAGGACGCGCAGTACGCCTTGTAGGTCTCTTCCCCTTCGTGCAGGGCATCCTTGTCCTTGACCATCGCCAGCAGCTGGTCCGCGGACGCGTCGCCCCCGGTCGGCGCCGGATGCGCGGCCGCAAACTTCTTCATGTCGTCTTCGTAGTCGGCCACGCGCCCCTTGCCGTTGCCGACCGGGCCCACGTTGAAGAGGTAGATCACGGAGAAAATGACGGTGCCGGCGAACGTGAGCAGCCACCAGCGCGGCATCGGGTTGTCGTACTCCTGAATGCCGTCATACGAGTGCTCGATGAGCCGCTCGTTTGTGGATGTGAAGTCCTTGTTGTCCTTCTTGTTCTGGGTGGACATGGTCAGCCCTCCTGGTGGCGGGGCGTGATCACACGGTCGTCTTCGAGCGGGAGCAAGGAGATCTCGTAGAGCTCGCGACTGCGCGATGGAAGAAACGTGCGGATGGTGATGGCCACGAACACACCCAGAAAGAGCACCAGCGCGACCTCGGCGTAGTCCGAGAGATCGGCATAGCTCATGATGTCGGACAGCTTCATCAGTTCGATCCTCCCTGGGACACCGGCGCCGGCTTGGCGGCGGTGGACTGCACCTTGATGTCACGACCGAGGCGCTGCATGTAGGCGACCATCGCCACGATCTGCTTGTCTTCGAGTCCCGGCGGCCCGCCCTGCTCGACGATGGCCGCGGCGATCGTCTTCGCCTGCTCCCGGGCCATGGCGGGGGCCTTGTTCAGCGCGTCGCCGTACGGCACGCCGACCATGGCCATTGCATCGACCCGCGACTGGATCTGCTCGAAGTCGATCGACTTGGTCAGGAAGTGCGCGTACGCCGGCATGATCGACTTGGCGGTGACGGCGCGCGGGTTTTCGAAGTGCCGCACATGCCAGAGGTCGGGGTACTTGCCGCCCTCACGCGCCAGATCGGGACCGATGCGCCGCGAGCCCCAGAGGAACGGATGCTCATACACCGACTCGCCCGGCTTGGAGTACTCGCCGAACCGCTCGGTCTCGTAGCGGAACGGGCGCACCATTTGCGAGTGGCAGTTGAAGCAGCCTTCGGCGATGTACATGTCGCGACCGGCGAGTTCGAGCGGCGTGTACGGCTTCACCGACGCGATCGTGGGCACGTTCGACTTGATCAGGAACGTGGGCAGAATCTCGAACAGCGACGCGACCACGACCGCGAGGATCGTCAGCGCCGTGAAGAGCATCGGCGCGCGCTCCCACGCGCGGTGCCACTGCACCTGGTTGAAGCGCGCCCAGAGGCCGCTGGCCGGCACTGCCGGGTGCTCGTCCACGTACTTCGGCGAGAGCGGCGCCGCTTCGATGATGGGCACGGCGTACGTCGTGGGGCGACGCATCCACGTCATCATGATGTTCCAGGCAAAGATGAACATGCCGACGATGAAGAACGTGCCGCCGATCACGCGCATCCAGTACATCGGCATCAGCTTGAGCACCGTCTCGACGAAGTCCGGATACGCGAGGCGTCCCGTCTCATCGAACGCGCGCCACATGAGGCCCTGCGTCACACCGGCGCTGTAGATCGCGACGACGTACAGCACGATGCCCACGGAGCCGATCCAGAAATGCAGCTCCATCGCCTTCTTGCTGTAGATCTCGGTCTGGAAGAGCCGCGGCAGCAGCCAGTACACCATGCCGAACGTCATGAAGCCGTTCCAGCCGAGGGCGCCCGTGTGCACGTGGGCGATGATCCAGTCGGTGTAATGGGCGAGCGCATTGACGCTTTTGATCGAGAGCATCGGGCCTTCGAACGTGGACATGCCGTAGGCGGTGATGCCGACCACGAAGAACTTGAGGATCGGATCCGACGCCACCTTGTGCCAAGCACCGCGCAACGTGAGCAGGCCGTTGATCATGCCACCCCACGACGGGGCCCAGAGCATGACGGAAAAGAGCATGCCAACGGTGCTCGCCCACTCGGGGAGGGCGGTGTAGTGCAGGTGGTGCGGACCGGCCCAGATGTACATGAACACCAGCGACCAGAAGTGCAGGATGGACAGCTTGTAGCTGAACACCGGCCCTTCCGCGGCCTTGG
>CANGXK010000142.1 GCA_947457715.1 Gemmatimonadota bacterium | reverse complement strand
CGCAAAGTCCGTACGTGGTACTCGAGCACGGTCGAGATGGTGATGATGGTGAACCAGAAGACGGTCGGCAACGACTCCAAAAATCAGTGGATCGCCAACGTGGACTTCGATCCGCGTACCATGGAGACGTGGGCCAAGTCGTTTGCGTCGGGCATGAAGTCGATCCATCCCGAGTTGGCCAGGGAGCTTGCCACCTAAACCCGCGAGTCTGGACGCACCGGCATCGCGCTCAAGACGATCATCTGGTCCACGCAGACCGACAAGAAGGGCACGGTCACGGCCGACGTGACGGCCTCGATGGATGGTGCCAAGGCCGAATCGGCCAAGGGCGAGAAGGGGGCCACGAAGAGAGAGGCGCCGAGTGCCCAAGATGCCATCAAGGCCGGCCTCGGCGGCATGTTCAAGAAGAAACCGCCCATGTGGGCGGGACAGCCCATTCGTCATGCACCCCGCTGCACCGCCTTGCGGCGGTGCAGCGGGGTTCGTGGTTAGAAGCTGACGATATCGAGGTACGCCTTCCGGAAGGTCTCGACCTGCGGCAGGGTGGCATCTTCGAGCGACGGCGCGTAGCCCACGAACGCATCGGCACTGGCAACCCGCTTGACCGGCGCGTCGAGCCAGGCGAAGCACTCGTCGGCAATACTGGCGGCGATTTCCGCCCCGTAGCCCCACGAGAGGGAATCCTCGGTGGCCACGATCACGCGGCTGGTCTTCTTGACGCTGTTGAACACCGTTTCCTGATCCCACGGCGAGAGCGTGCGCAGGTCGATGACCTCCACGCTCGGTCCGCCTTCCTCGGCGATCTGGTTGGCGGCCACGAGGGCACGCTGCACCGTGGCGCCGTACGTGACCAGCGTGACGTCGGTGCCTTCGCGCAGCACGTTCGCCTTGCCGAACGGAATCATGAAATTCGGGCCCGGGTAGCGGCCCTTGTTGTACGTCTGACGGTACAGGTGCTTGTGCTCGAGGAACAGCACCGGGTCTTCGCTGCGAATAGCGGTGCGGAGCAGGCCGTTGGCATCGAGCGCGTTGCTGGGGCACACCACGCGCAGGCCGGGGTTGTGCGTGAACAGCGACGCCCCCGTCTGCGAGTGATAGATGCCGCCGCGGATGTAGCCGCCGTACGTGGTGCGAATGACGACCGGCGCGCTGAACGCGTTGTTGGAGCGCCAACGCATGGTTGCCAGTTCGTCGCGGATCTGCATGAACGCCGGCCAGATGTAGTCGAAGAACTGAATTTCGACGACTGGCTTGTAGCCGCGATGCGCCAAGCCGATGGCGCGACCGATGATGTTCGCTTCGGCCAGCGGCGAGTTGTACACGCGGCCGCCACCGAACTTGGTTTGCAGGCCGTGCGTCACCTTGAACACGCCGCCCTTGCCCTTGACCTTGCCCAGGTGCTGCTCGCGCGACACGTCGGCCACGTCTTCACCGAACACCAGGATGCGTTCGTCGCGCGCCATTTCGTCGCGCATACAGGCGTTGAGCAAGTCCACCATCGTGGTCGGCTCGCCCGTGAACTGCGGATCGTCTTCGGTATCGAACTGTTCGGCCGTGGGGTCGACATCGGGCGAGTACACGCCGAACATGACCGTGTCGGCGCCGGGCTGCGGCTGCTCGAGCGCGTCGTCGGTGGCAGCGAGAATCTCGGCGTCCACCACGTCGCGCAGGGCCTGCAGCTCTTCGTCGGTGGCGAGTCCTTCGGCCACGAGATACAGCGGGAACGTCGTGAGGGGATCACGCGCGGCGTCGGCATCGCGCTCGTCCTGCGGACGATAGAACACTTCGTCGTCGGAGAGCGAGTGCGAGTACGGGCGGATCACCTTGGCGTGTACAAAGGCCGGTCCCTTGCGCTCGCGGGCGTATGAGATGGCGCGGTCGAGCGCGGCGTACGAGGCGAGGAAGTCACAGCCGTCCACTTCTTCGATGTACATCCCCGGGAACGACGCCACGAGCTTCGAGATCGAGCCGCCGGCGGTGTTCACTTCCACGGGCACCGAGATCGCGTAGCCGTTGTCTTCCACGAGGTACACGACGGGCAGCTTGAGATTGCACGCGGTGTTCAGCGACTCCCAGAATTCGCCTTCGCTGGTCGTGCCGTCGCCGGTGGTCACGAGGGTCACGTCATCGCCGGGGAACCCGTCGGTGAGCTGGCCCTGCGAGGCGCGTAGCGTGGACTCGGCATTGCCGACCGCCTGCAGGAATTGCGTTCCCGTAGGCGACGACACCGACACAATATTGAGATCCTTCTGCCCCCAGTGACTCGGCATCTGCCGACCGCCGGAGTTCGGATCGATGGCGGCGCCGACGGCGCTGTACAACATCTCGGCGGGCGTCATGCCGAGCTGCAGGCAGAGTGCGCGATCGCGGTAGTACAAATAGAACCAGTCGTACGACGGGCGCAGCAGCATGCCGGCCGCCGTGAGCACGGCTTCATGGCCGGCGCCCGAGATCTGGAAGAAGATCTTGTTTTGGCGCTTGAGCTGAATCTCTTTGTCGTCCAACCGGCGCGATGTGTACATCACGCGGTAGGCGTTCACCATTTGCTCACGGGTGAGCGCGGGCTCGGCGGCGGCTCCCTTGCGGGGGCGGCTCGGGCGGGTCGAAGTGGCCATCGAAGTGATCTGAAGGGCTGGAGACAGACAACCCCTAAACTTAGCGCTGGTCGCGAGCGGATGAGACATTCTGCCGCCGGGTTCCTGCAGTGCTTGCCGGACGTCGGCTTTTGCGGCAGGTTGAAATACGGTCTCTTCTCTCTGGTGAAATCCTATGCATGCACCCACTGCTCCCATGACGCCGTTCAGCGGCCACTGCATTTTCTGCGATCTGATTCGCGGTGCTGCCGAAGTGTCGATCTGCTACGAAGATTCTGTTGCGATCGCCTTCCTCGATATCCAACCGGTCAACCCCGGACACGTGCTGGTCGTCCCTCGTGAGCATTATGAAATGCTCCAGGACATTCCGAAGGACGTGGGCGCCCACCTCTATCAGGTCGCGGCCAAGCTGATCCCGCGCGTGCAGACCGCATCGGGGGCGAGCGATATGAACATCGTGGTGAACTCGGGCGCCGCCGCCGGCCAGAACGTGATGCACTATCACATTCACCTGATTCCGCGCCGGGAAGGTGACGGATTTGATGTCCCGCTGCCGTTCCCGGGGTCCCAGATGCCCAACCGTCAGCAGCTGGACGGCATGGCGGCCCGGATCGGGAGCATGCTGCGTGACCCGCTCACGAACAGCGGCATGAAGGGGTAAGCGCAAATGGTAGCGGTCCTGCCCGTGCCGTCCGGCCCACCCGTCTGCGCCGTGTCCCGGCCCGCGTCCCGCGACGCCGTGCCGTCGGCGGGCGGTGCCGCCAGCGCGGCAGCGGGAACGTTCTGCTGCCGAGTGGATCAGCGCGTGTACGTCGATCTCTCATTAGATCTCGCCGAAGGGTTGGCCGCTGCCGCCGTGGGGGACGATCGGCTGCAGAAGATGTCGACCGGTCGGGTGAACCCGGAGTCGTTCACGCACGGTTCGTCGGCCGGTCGGCGTGCGTGGTTCCGCAAAGGACTCGAGTCCGGCGATCCGCGCGCGTGCCATACGTTCGGGCAGGGTCGCTGAACGTTGCCGGCGCACACTGCGTACGCGCCGCGTGTCGGCGTGCTTGAAGAACAGACGTGGCCCGCCATGCGCGACGGTGAATGGCCGGTGGCGCTGCTGCCGTTCGGGGCCACGGAGCCGCACAATACGCATTTGCCGTACGGCACCGACACCATCATGGGGCGTGAGGTCGCGGCTCGCGTGGCTGCCGCGTGCGCGTCACAGGGCGTGAACGTGGCCGCGCTGCCGGTGGTGCCGTTCGGCGTGAACACCACGCAGCTCGACCTGCGTTTCACGATCAACATGATGCCGAGCACGCAGTTGGCCGTGTTGCGCGATGTGGTGAAGAGTCTCGAGCCGCACGGCGTGCGGGCGCTGGTGCTGCTGAATGCGCACGGCGGCAACGAACTGCGCGCGCTGGTGCGAGAGCTGCAGCCCAGCACGCCGATCGTGCTGGCCATCGTGAACTGGTGGCAGGCTGGTGATCACCGCGCATTCGAGAGTGCCGGTGATCATGCGGGCGAACTCGAGACGGCGGCGATCATGCACGTGGCGCCGCACCTGGTGGTGCCCGATCGCAGCACGTGGGGCAATGGTCACGTCAAGCCCAGCGTATTCGACGGCGTGCGCAGCGGCTGGGCGTGGATGCCGCGACGCTGGACGCAGGTGACGGCCGATACCGGTGTGGGCGACCCGCGCGCGGCGACTGCGGAGAAGGGCGCCGCGTTCGTGGCGCAGGCGGTGGAGCGGATCGCGGCGTTCTGCGTGCAGCTGGCGGGCGCGGATGCCAGCGCGATGTGGGCCGACCCGTAACGGACGTTTATCGGCGCAGATCGACGGTCTGCGCCTTCATGTCGCCATCGCCGAAATACAACGAGTGCCGCTTCTCACCCGGCATCGACAACAGCACCACGATGTTGGCCTGATTCGAAAAGAGTTCGGCCAACAGCGTATTGCGAATGGCAAGCGTACCCGGTGCGCGCCCGGCGTCGAACTGCAGCAGATACCAGTGCACGGTGCCGCCCACTGGGTCCTGATCCACGCCCTGCTGCACCAGTGAGGCCTTGAGCGCGCGGCCGTCGGCCGACACGCTCACCTTGGCGTTGAAGTAGGCCGTAAAAAGCGAGTCGGCCTTGGGGTCGCGGTCCAGCGCGAAGGCGGGGCGACGCGCATAGGCGCGCAGCCCCTTCTCCAGATCATCGCTGAACAGCCGCACCTTCCACATCACCGTGCCGTTCTCGACCACGGCGCGCGTGTGCGTGCTGTGCACATCGTGCATCACCCGGACACCCGCGTCGCGGCCACCGAACAACAATGCGGCCAAGGCCAGCGTCGCCAGCTTCACGTGCGACTCCGTCTCTTCATCCGATCGGGCGCGTGCTCGCACCCTTCGTAAACGTGTTGTTGGTCCGATCCACGTCGGCGTAGCCCTGGTCGGGATCGGCCGTGACCTTGGCAATCTCCTTGTCAGAGAAGAAGCCGTAGTCGTGCGACTTCTCGTTGCCGCGCCACACTTCGGCCGGCATCTGTACGCGCTCCTTGGTGCCGTCGGTGAACTCGATCTCGAGCTCCAGTGGCAACACGAGCCCGCCCTTGTTCTCGGCGGTGATGCGGTGGTAGAACTTCCCGCGCTTGGTCGTGCCGGCAAAGGCCTGCGCGTCCTGCGACTCGACCTTGGTGATGGCCTGGTCGTTGTTGTAGGTGCTGTAGAACCACCCACGCCAGAAGTAGTCGAGACGCTCACCCGCGCCACTGGCCAGCGTGCGGAACAGGTCGGCCGGCTGCGGATGCTTGAACATCCACTTCTTCGAGTACTCCTGAAACGCCAGATCGAAGCGCTCGGGCCCCAGGACCTTCTCGCGCAGCATCACCAAGCCAGCCGCCGGCTTGCTGTAGCCGTTGTTACCGAACTGGCGATGAATGAAGTCCGACTCGGTCATGAGGGGCACCTGGTCGATGTCCTTCATGTAGTTCACGATGTTCGGCGAGGGGCCACGCAGGCGCGCTGCCGGCCAGTTCTTGTCGTAGTCGAGCGAGCTGTAATACTCGAGGAACGAGTTGACCCCCTCGTCCATCCACGTCCACTTCCGCTCGTCGGTGGCCACGATCATCGGGAACCAGTTGTGCCCAACCTCGTGAATGGTCACCGAGGCCAGTGCATACTCCTGATTCTTCGTGTACTTCCCGTCCGCGCCGGGACGCCCGCCGCAGAAGGCGATCATGGGATACTCCATGCCGCCCACCGAGCCGTTCACGTTCGAGGCCTGCGGATACGGATACTCGAACGCCAGGCGACCGTAGCTGCGCATGGTCTGCGCGATGGCCTTGGTCGACACATCGCTCCACAACGGCATCGCTTCGCGCGGATACACCGAATGCAGCTCGATCGTGCGACCGGTCGGTGAATAGCGGAAGCCGGCGGCATCCCACACGTAGGTCTTGCTGCTGGCCCACGCAAAGTCGCGCACGTTCTCGGCGGTAAAGCGCCAGGTGATCGGGGCCGTGCCGGCCGGACGCGCGCCAGGCGTGGCCACTTCATTGGGTCGCACGATGAACACCGACGTGTCGCCGGCCATCGCGGTGGCGAGGCGCGTGCGCTGTGTGGGCGTGAGCACCTGCAACGGGTTTCTCAGCGTGCCGGTGGAGCGCACGATGTGGTCGTGCGGCACCGTGATGCTGACGTCGTAGTTGCCGAAGTTGAGATAGAACTCGCCCTGTCCAAGGAACGGGTCGTTCTGCCAGCCCGTCACGTCGTCGTACACGGCCGCGCGCGGGAACCACTGCGCGATCTCGTAGATCCAGCCGTCCTTCACCAGTTCACGCACGCCACGGTTATTGTTGCCGCCTTCGGGCACTACGAACGCCCAGTCGATGTCCACCACGGCTTTGCCGCCGGTGGGGATCGGCGTGTCGAGGTTCACGCGCATCTGCGTGCCGTTGATGATGTAGCGGGCCGGCTTCGCCGTTTGTCCGTTCACCGACACCAGCGCCACGCGCGTGATGTCATAGCCGCCCACCGGCTCTTCCTCGGGCAGCAAAAAGCGGCGGGCCTGCGGTGACATCGTGGCCGGCAGCGCCGACTTTGTCATGTTGGCGCGGCTCGTCTTGGCTTCGATGTTCTGGTCGAGCTGGAACCACAGGTAGCCGAGTGGCTGCGGCGAGTTGTTGTGGTACGTGATGCGCTCCGAACCCTTCACCGAGTGCGTCGTGGTGTCGAGCGTGGTGCGGATCACGTAATCCACGCGCTGTTGCCAGTAACGCGGTCCCGGCGAGCCGGACGCATCACGGAAATCGTTCGGCGACGGCCATTCGTCGAGCGCGCGGAACGACGACTTGTTGACCTTGGAGTTCGGCTCGGCGTTGAGCCACT
>CANGXK010000141.1 GCA_947457715.1 Gemmatimonadota bacterium | reverse complement strand
GACGATCCTGGTTCTCGTGCGCTTCCGCGAGCAAGTCGCGCATATCGTTCGTGAGCCCCGAGATCCCGAGCAGTCCCGACTGATTGTTCAGCAGCGCCTCGACCTGCGGCAGCGTGAGGCCTTCCTTCGCCGCGATATAATCCAGCAGCGCGGCGTCGATGTCACCTGACCGCGAGCCCATCACGAGTCCTTCCAGGGGCGTAAAGCCCATGCTGGTATCGATCGACTCGCCGCCCTTGATCGCACACGCCGAGCAGCCGTTGCCGAGGTGCAGCGTCACGATGCGCACATCGGTGTGGTCACGACCCGTCAGTGTGCGCCAACGAGACGCGATGGAGCGATGCGAGGTACCATGAAAGCCGTAGCGGCGCACCTTGTGCCGGCGATACAGCGGATAGGGAATCGCGTAGAGGTAGGCGTGCTCCGGCAGCGTGTGGTGGAACGCAGTGTCGAACACCGCCACCTGCGGAACGCCGCTGCCGAGCGCCGCGCGCGCGGCTTCGATACCGCGCAGGTTGTGCGGGTTGTGCAACGGTGCGAGTTCGATGGTCTCCTCGATGCTGCGCAATACCGTGCTGTCGATGGCCACGCTGCTGCGAAAGTGCTCGCCGCCATGCACCACGCGATGGCCCACCGCGTGCAGTTCTCCGCGTCTCGTGAGCCCGGTACCGCTCTCCTCCGACGTCACGAATCCCACCAGCCACTCCACCGCAGTGCGCAGGTCGCGAAGCGGGGCGGTGCGCCGACGCGATACGCCATCGTCACTGCGGATAGTGATGATCGACTCGCCACCGATCCGCTCGATCTGTCCCCGGATCAATCGTTGGTCGCGATGCCCGCTGATGTGTTCGGCGTCGGTGACGACCACCTGAAACTTGAGCGTCGCCGAGCCCACGTTGAGCACGAGAATGTTCATCGATGCACGCCCCTCGGCGGCGGCGCGTACGGCAGGGCCGCGCGAATCAAAACGGCTTGTAGAGCGCCATGTATACGGCGACGCCCGCCAGCAGCGGCAGAATCAGCATGAACGGTCTGGCGAGCCCCGGACGGCGGTACGGGAGCAGCACAATGGCGCTGAGGATCACCCATACAATGATCTTCACCCACAGCCAGCCCGGGAAATTCGCGCCGTGCAGGAAGCCCAGTCGCGCCAGCATGCCGAAGCCCCCCACGAGAATGAGCAGGGCGCCGATGCCGTGCATGGAGCCGATCAGCGGACGGGTGGTACTCGCTGCCTTGTTGCCGCCATTTGCGGCGTGGGTTGCAACGCCACCAATGGCGACAAACAGCATGGCAATGCCGATGATGTGCAGAATTTCGTAAAAGTCGCGCGGAAACATGTCGGTGGGTCAGGTAGTGGGATGCGTGAGCACGGGCTCGTGCACGTCGAAGCTCGCCATCGTTCCCGGCGAGAGACGCCGGTAGCTCTCGAGCACACGCCCGAGTGCCTCTTGGGCACTCCCGCCGACGGCGGAGAGATGCCCCATCTTCCGTCCGCCGCGCGCGCCGGCTTTTCCGTACAAGTGCAATCGCGTACCCGGCACTTCGAGCGCATGCGAAATGTGCGGCGGTTCGTGCTGCAGCCATACTTCGCCCAGCAGGTTCACGATGGCCGACGGCGCGTGCACGTCGGTGCTGCCCAGCGGTAGGTCGCAGACCGCACGGACGAGCTGTTCGAACTGACTGGTGGCCAGGCCGCGCTCACTATGGTGATAGGTGTTGTGCGGACGTGGTGCGAGCTCGTTGACGAGCAACTCACCGTCAGTGGTCACGAAGCACTCCACCGCGAGCAACCCCACCATGCCGATCTGCTCGGCGATCGATGACGCGAGGGCCTGCGCCTTTGCCGACAGCTGCGCCGAAATCATCGCCGGTACCACGGCCCACGTGAGGATGCCGCCCGTATGGTGATTGCGCGACGGCGGATAGACGGCCAACTCACCACCGGGCCGACGCGCCACCATCACGGAGATCTCGTAGTCGATCGCAACCATCTGCTCTACGAGACAGGCACGACTGCCGAGCGCATCCCAAGCGTCGGCGGCCTGTTCGGGCGCGTGCAAGCGCACCTGACCGCGCCCGTCGTAGCCACCATGTGTCGCCTTCGCGATGCAGGCCCCGTGCGTGCGCACTGCCGCCGCGACGTCGGCCGCCGACGTTGCCGCGACGAACGGTCCGAGGGGAAATCCGTGCGCCTGCAGCCACTGCTTCTGGCGGATGCGATCCTGAATGATGTACACGGGGGCCCGTCCGGGCCTCAGCGCGGTGTGCGCCGCCACCGCATCGAGCACATCGGGATGAATCTGCTCGATCTCGAGCGTTACGACGTCGCAGCCCTTCGCGAGTTCCACCGCCGCGGCGACGTCATCGAACGGTGCCGTGATCGTTCGCGAGGCGACCGCCCGCGAGGCGCACGTGGCATCGGGGTCGAGGACCTGTATGTCGTAGCCCATGGAGCGGGCCGCGAACGCGGTCATCCGTCCTAACTGCCCGCCGCCGAGAAACCCGATGGTCGCGCCTGGGAGAATCGGCGTCATGTGGCGGGCGGAATGAAGTCGATGGCATTCGGCGCCGCGAGCGGCCGGGAGAGCGCTTCGGCGGCCTTCGTCGTGCGACGGGTCGCGAGTTTCTCACGGAGCGTCGCGTCGCCGGCGGCGAGCAGCTGCGCGGCGAACAGGGCGGCGTTCGCCGCGCCCGGCTTCCCAATGGCGAAGGTCGCGACCGGCACACCGGCCGGCATCTGCACAATGCTCAGCAGGGCGTCCATTCCGTTCAGCGGCGTCGCGACCACCGGAACGCCAAGGACCGGCACCAGCGTCTTGGCGGCCAGCATGCCCGGCAAATGGGCGGCGCCGCCGGCCCCGGCAATGATTGCGCGCAGCCCACGCGGGAATGCCGTCTCGGCGTACTCGAACAGCCAGTCGGGGGTCCGGTGCGCTGACACCACCCGCGCTTCGTAGGGAATACCCAGCTCGGCGAGCACCTCGCAGGCCGGCGCAAGCGTGTCGAAGTCGCTCGCACTACCCATGACCACGCCAATCAGCGGCGTGGTCGCGGCAGCGATCGAGCTGGCGGCAGCAGCGGTCACGTGCACTCCGTGAAGGGGATCAGCAGCCCCCACTGGGCCACTCGGACGATCAAAGTTACGCGGGCGCGTGACCGCTTCCAACAGCGAGTGCCCAACCCAGAGTGCCCAACCCGGCAGTGGAACACGCCGTCGGGCCTCAGGTACCGGCCGTCGTCCGCCAGAAGTACCATTCCCGCCGCGCTGTCCATCCTTCGGTGGCGGCGCGATCGCGCCCGTGAATGCATTCCGCACTCGCCGTCGTGATGTCGCAGAACGCGTCGTCGAACTCCTTCAGCAGGTCGCGTGTCTCGGCGCTGGCGGGGCGCACCCGGAGGCGTTGCGCGATTTCATGGCGGACCGCGAGCTGCCCGGCCAGGTCCTCGAACGCTCCGGCGCGCACCGCGTCGTCAACGTGGCGCGCCCAGAGGGCGATCAAGGCCGGCAAATTGACCGGCGCGAAGTTCACGGCGCGTTCCGCGAACTCACTTCGCCGGCGGTCCTACCACCGGCAACCGCGCCGTGCCGCTCCATTCCTGGAACGATCCGTCGAACATGCGCGCGTCGTGCCCCAGCATCGTCGCCACGAACCACAACAGCGTGGCCTGCTGCCCGATGTGACAGTACGTGATCACCGGCTTGCGCTGGTCCACGCCCGCGTCGGCGAACAACGTCTTCAGCTCGCCGATCGACTTCAGATAGCCGTTGGTGCTGACGCTCGACAACGGCACGTTCACCGCCGTCGGGATGTGTCCCGGACGCGGATAGCCGCCGCCGTCACCGTTGTAGAATCGCGTGAGTCGCGCGTCGATGATGTGCCGCGTATCGTCCTTCGTGGCCGCTTCCACCTGCGTAATCGTGGCGATGATATCGGGGCGGAGCTTCGGCGTGAACGTCACTGCCGCTGGCGCCGCCGGAGCCGCCGTCGCCACCGCACGTGACTCGCTCTTCCACGCCTGATAGCCGCCGTTCATCAGCGAGATGCGGTCCATCGCGCCCAGATAGGCGAGCGTGATGAACACGCGCGTCGCCGATTGTAGCGCGCCATCGTGCGGGATCACGATCACGCGCGTGCGGTCGCCGATGCCGTTGCGCACGGCCCATGCGGTGAGCTGTTCGGCGCCGGCCAGCTGCAGCGTGAGGCCGCCCGGCACAGTCGGCAGCGCCACTTCATCGAGCGTGGTGTGCCGCGCGCCCACAATGTGCCCGCTGTCATACTGCGCCTTCGTGCCGACGTGCAGCATCACGAGATCGCGATCGTTCTGGTGCTCGGCCAGCCAGGCGGTGGTCACGAGCATGTTCGCCGGGTTCGGCGTGGGCATCGCGCGCGGTGGCGCGCGATGGCAAGCGCCGACGGCCAGCGTACTGGCGGCCAGGACCGTTGAGATGATCAGGCGGCGCATCACGGCGTGATCACCGGACGGCCGCGGGCGTCACGCACTTCCACGGGCGCGATGCCCGTCGCCTTGAGGGTGGGTTCGATCGTCGCGCGATCGCCTGTGATTACGATGGTCATCTTGGTGGGGTCGAGGTATTTGCTGGCCACCCGCCGCGCCGACTGCACGGTGACCGAGCCGATGCCCGCGTTGAACGCGCCGAGCGTGGTCAGTGGAAGGCCGTAGGGAACCAACTGCGACAGCTGCGCCGCGATGTCGCCGGTGGACTCGAAGTTTTCGGCATAGCCAAGCTGCAGGTAGCGCTTCGCTTTAGCCAGTTCATCGGCGGGCAGGGGCTCGCGGATCGCCTTCAGCTCGCGCATGAACTCGATCAGCGCGGAATCCGTTTTCGCCGATACCACTTCGGCATTCGCGCGGAACGGACCGGCCTCCCGGCGCATGGTGAAGCTCGAGCCGGCGCCGTACGTGTAGCCCTTTTTCTCGCGCAACGTGTTGTTCAGGCGCGACGTGAACGACCCACCCAGTACCGTGTTGACGACCATGAGCGGGTAGTAGTCGGGCGTGCTGCGGGCCACACCGAGTCCGCCCAGACGGAAGCTCGATTGCGCGGCCTTCGGCTTGTCCACGATGTAGATCGTGGTCGGCTTGCCGCCGGCACTGGCCGGCGCCGGTTTGGCCGCGAGCACGGGCAGTGTGCCGCGTGTCCACCCACCGAACGCGCGACGCGCCAGCGCTTCCGCGTCGGCCACCGACAGATCGCCGACGATCACCAACGTCGCATTGTTCGGGCGATACCAGGTCTTCCAGAACGCCTGCACATCGTCGCGCGTGAGGGTCTCGGTACTCTCCTTGGTGCCGATGGTGCTTTGGCCGTAGGGATGCGCCTCGCCGTACACCAGCGCGGCGAAGGCGCGGTCGGCCATGGCGGGACCGCGGTCCTGTTCCTGCAGCAAGCCGGTCGTGCGCTCGCTCTTCAGACGCAGGAACTCCTTCTCCGCAAACGTCGGACGCAGCGCGACGTCGGCCATCAGTCCCATCGCGCTGTCGAGCGTGGCCTTGGTGGAGTGCATCGAGACCGTGCTTTGCTCGAAGGCGGCGCCCGTACGCAGGCTGATGGCGAGAAAGCCGATCTGTTCGGCGAGGCCGAGCGCATCGCGCGTGCCCGCGCCCTCGTCAAGCAGGTTGGCGGTCAGGGTCGCGAGACCGGCCTTCCCTATGGGGTCGGCCTCGGCGCCGGTGCGAATCACCAGCGACGCATCCACCACGGGAATCTCATGCTGCTCGACGATCACGAGCTTGAGGCCGTTGGGCAGCACGCGTTCAGTGATCTTCGGCAGCACGAGCGGCGTCGGAGCCCGCAAGGCCGGCGGCGTGGTCGACGCAGGCTGGGCCACCGTGGCCTGTGCCATGAGCGCTGTCGGGGCCGATGCCAGCGAGGCGAGTACAAGCAGTGTGCGACGCATCAGCGGAGATCTCCTGCGGTCAACGCGAGGTCCTTCTTGCCTTCGGGCACCACGGTGAGCACGATCTTTGGCTGGCCGGCGACGTACTGCTTCGCCACGCGCTGGATATCGGCAAGCGTGAGCGCGTCGTAGCGTTCGAGGTCCTTGGCCATGTAGTCGGGCGTGCCCGCGAAGTAGTTGTAATAGCTGAGTTGCGTCGCCTTGCCGAGCACGCTCGACAATCGATCGATCGTGCTGGCGCGCATGCCGTTTTTCACGCGGGTCAGCTCCCGCTCCGTCACGCCGTGCGCAGCCACCTCAGCGATCACCTTCGCGATTTCCGCATCGAGTTCGCGCGGGTGGACGCCCGGCTTCGCGGTGGCCGTCAGCATGAGCATGCCATCGAGCTTGCTCGAGCTGTTACCCATGCTCACGTCCTGTGCGATCTGCTTCTCGTACACGAGCGTACGATACAAGCGTGAGCTCTTGCCGCCGGCAATGATGTCCGTGAGCGCATCGAGCGCGGCATCGTCAGGGCTGAACGTCTTCACGCTGTGCCACACGTAGTACGCGCGCGGCAACTGCACGCGGTCTTCCATCATCATCACCGTGTCCTTGGTGAGCGCCACGGCGGGCACGGTCGGACGGGCGATTTCCGCATTGCGCGGGATATTGCCGAAATACGTCCGCACCCAGGTCTTCGCCGAGTCGGCGTTGAAATCACCGGCGATGGTGATCGTAGCGTTGTTCGGCGCGTAGTACTGCCGGAAGAAGTCGCTCACGTCGGTCACCGATGCGGCGCTCAGGTCGGCCAGCGATCCGATCACGGGCCACGAGTACGGATGATTCGACGGGAACATCACCGGCAGGATCGTCTCGTAGGCGCGCCCGTACGGCACGTTGTCGTAGCTCTGACGACGCTCGTTCTTCACGACGTCGCGCTGCAGATCGAGCTTCTCCTTGTCCATCGTGGGCAGCAGCCAGCCCATGCGATCGGCGTCGAGCCAGAGCATGAGCGGCAAGGCGTTCGACGGACCGGTCTCGTAGTAGTTCGTGCGGTCGAAGTTGGTGG
>CANGXK010000140.1 GCA_947457715.1 Gemmatimonadota bacterium | reverse complement strand
GGCGTGGGTAGGGTGGCCACACGCGAGCGCGGATTGGGCGCCGGCGCGCTGGCGGGGGCCGCGTCGGGTTTGGCTGCCGGCGCCTGCGCGCGCGCGTCCTGCACGATCCACGCTTCCGCTTCGCCGCGCACGCCGTTGTCGACACCATATAGATAGTGGCTGAACCAGCGATTGAGCATGTCGGCCGGCGGGTTCCCGCCATGACCGCCCTGATGCAGATACAACGACACCGGCAGTCCAAGCCTCTTCATCTCGTCGTAAATGCGCACGCTGTGCGCGGGCGTGACGTTGTAGTCGTTCAGTCCGTGGGCGAGCAGCACCGCCGCCTTGATGTTCTTCACGTGCGGCAGCAGATCGCGCTTCTTCCAGAATTCGTTGAAGTCGCCGGTGGCGCGGTCCTGCCCCTTCGGGCCGGCGAACACGTTGGTCTTCCAGAGCGTATCGCACCGCGCGCGCGTAGCCGGGTCGCCGCTGGCCACGAAATCGTACAACACATCGACGTCTTCGCCGAGATAGCCGCCGGGCGAGCGCACGAGTCCGTTGGCGCGGTAGTACAGGTAGTACGACGTGTTCGGCGAGACCGGCACGACAACCTCGAGTCCCTGCACGCCGGTGGTGGCAGCGGCCAAGGGGAGGGTCCCTTCGTACGACGTGCCGATCATGCCGACCTTGCCAGTCGACCAGGACGTGGCGCGCACTTCTTGCCGGCTGGTTGGGCTGGTGAAGCCCTTGGCGCGACCGTTCAGCCAGTCGATCACGAATTTCATGGGCGCGCGCTCGGGGTAGTCACCCACCGTGGCGCAGCCCTGCGAAAGGCCGGTGCCGGTGGCCGAGGAGTGCACGACGGCGAAGCCACGTGGCACCCAGTCGTTCACCAGCGCGTTCGAGATGCGTCGGCGGTCGGGTTGGTGCACCGGGGCGGCCAGGGCGCGGCGTGTGGGCGGCTGATCGCCAAGTTCCTGCCGCACATCCCAGTTGGAGTCATCGCGCGACGTGCCGGCGAAATATGGACTCGAGCCGTAGAGGACCGGCACCTTGCGCCCGTTGTCGGTCTGCGCCGGGCGGGTGACGTCGACATGCACGCGGTCTTTCCGCCCGTCGCGGTCGCTGTCGAAGTCGGTCTCGACCCAGAGATCCTGGCGAATCCACGCCGTGGAGTCCCGCCAGGCGGGTACGATCTGGGCCATGCCGTTCACGAACACGGGCGAGGCGGCGGGTTGTGCATCGACCGTACGTGCAGCGAAGGCGACGGCCAGGGCGGCAGGCACGCGCAGGCTGGCGAGAACGAAACGACGGCTCATAACGCGGTGTCGGGAATGAAGACGAAGCGGACGATCTGGGGGCGGCAGAGACCGCCATGATTCAATGTGCGGGTCGAACGCCGCTGTGGGGAGCCCTCCGGTTCGGTGTGCGTTGGGGAACTGACGGCTTTGCCGCGGATTGGCGCAACTCGGCACGGATGGTCACGGATCGCGGAGTCAGCTGTTGCGGTCGACTCGCAACACGCTGCGCACGTCGTCGACGGCGGGAACGGCGGCCAGCGTGAGCAACACCAGCGCCAGCGGCAGGGTGGTGCTGTACCCGATGGCGCGGAAGCCGACCGCCCCGATCACGCCCCCGCCCCAAAATGCACCGAGCAGCAGCACGAGCATGCGCATGCGCCGGCGATCGGCGGTCACCCTCGTGAGCCCGGCTCGCGGATGCCGATTGACGTAGACGTACTTGCCAAGCTCGATCCCAATATCGGTCACGATACCGGTCACGTGGGTCGTCCGGATCTCCGACTTGGAGATTTTCGTGATCACGGCATTTTGCAGCCCCATCATGTAGCAGAGCAGACTCACCGTGGCGGGGACGAACATGCTATGGATCAACTCGAGGCGCGCGCCGAGGACACCGAACAGCAGCAGGAGCGCCGCTTCGACCAGCAGCGGCAGCGCGAAGGCACTGCTCAATCCGCGCCGGTGCGCGTAGTTCACCATCAGCGACGTCGTCGCCGCTCCCAGCGTAAAGGCCACCAGCGCGCCGACCATCGAGGAGACGATGCCCGTCATGTGCGACGTGTACTGCGAGACGGCGAGGAACGCACCGGCGTTCGTGGCGCCTGCGACAAAAGCGCGGCCTCTCGCGTGTCACGCGTCTCGATAGGCCGCGCGATTGCGACCTTCCCAGTTCTTGATGTCGTCGAGCGCCGAGCGGTCGGCGGCGGCATAACGTCGCCGCGTTTGCGTCGTGGCCATGTCTTCCCCCGACGCGGCGACGATTGTGGCGAGCGGCAAGCGCCAGTGCTGCCAACGGGAGAAGAACGTTTCCGTCTCGATCCATTGGTCCTCGAGTCCCGACTTCTTGCCGTTTTCCAGCGGCTGATTGCCCACCGCCGTCTTCGCGAACAGCGGGACTGCTGTGCAGCGAGCCGTCGCCACATCAAGGCCCACGACCAAGAAGTCATGCGACCCGACGACCGCGCGGTCGCCCTCCGGCCCGAGCACCGCGTTCGTCTGACTCCCACCAAGCGTGCGTACCGCCGTGGTGTCGAGACGCACCACGAGGCCGGGGGTGATTTCATCGAGTGTGACGTGCATAGTGGTCGGCCGCGGTCGTTGGAGGTGTGCACACAGAGCGGGACGGCAGTCCGACCCGGCATCCCGCACGATGCCGGTGCCGGCCGCTGCGGGCAAGGCCGCGTCGGGCGTCACCTGATGGCCAACGGACCGCGCCTCGCGACATTGGGACGCGGAAGGCACGCGTTCACCGGCTTTCACAGCACTCGTTGAGCACAGGAGACATGGTGATGCACCGGCAATTTGCCGACCGCACGAGCGCCGGCCGAGAGCTCGCCGCGAAGCTTGAGCATTTGCGTGGCCGGAACGCCATCGTGCTCGGGCTTCCCCGAGGGGGGCTGCCGGTCGCCTACGAAGTCGCGTGCGCACTTGGCGCTCCACTCGATATCCTGAACGTGCGCAAGCTCGGCGTACCGTGGCATGAGGAGTTGGCGATGGGGGCCATCGGCACCGGCGGAGTCCGGGTGCTCAACAGCGATATCATGTTGGGCATGGGCATCACGCAGGACGCGCTCGACGAAGCGACCACTGCACAGCAGGCCGAACTGGAACGTCGCGAGCGCTTGTATCGCGGCGGGCGCCCGGCTCCCGTGCTCGCGGGGCGGACGGTCATCCTCGTCGATGACGGGATCGCCACGGGTGCGACGGTGCGCGCGGCGATCGAAGTGGTGCGCGCCCAGAAACCGGAGTCGATCGTACTGGCGGTACCGGTGGTGCAAGACTCCGTCGCGGAAGACCTCCGACGCGATGTACATGAGTTGGTGGCGGTGAGTATCCCCGCCGATCTCCTTGCCATCGGCGCGTGGTACCAGAGCTTTCCGCAACTTTCAGACGATGCCGTCCGGCAAACGCTCGAGCTCGCGCGATCCCGCCGCTCGGGTGGCGCGCAGACTTCGCCATGCAGGCCTTCGAGCCCATGACGGAAACAGTCCTCGCCGGACAAGGCGCTGGGCCGCGCGCGGACACCACCCGCAATCCACCCCACACCACGACGGGCGATTACAGACGGCGCGCAGCGATTTGCCGGTGCAGGCTATTGGTCACACCGCGTCCCACCGGAGGAAGGCATGGAGAGCGTGAACGGCACGGCCTCGACCCACCCCGTGTTGCTGGCCGGATCCGGCAGCCGGCATCTCGCCAGTGCGATCGAGAGCGATCTCGAGCGCGATCTCGGGATCTCCTTCGGTGCGTGTGTGAGCGAACGATTCCCCGACGGCGAAGTGTCCGTCCAGATTGATGAATCGGTGCGTGGGCGCGACGTGATTCTGCTCGCCGCCACGGCGGCGCCGGTGAACGACCATCTGGTCGAGTTGCTGGCGATCGCCGATGCCTGCCGGCGGGCAAATGCTGCACGCATCGTCGCCATCATGCCGTACTTCGGATACGCGCGCTCCGATCGGCGCGACGGTCGGCGCACACCGATCATGGCGCGCCTTGCCGCCGAGTTGCTCGAGACGAGCGGTGTCTCGCACGTGATCGTGCTCGATGTGCACACGCCAGCGCTCGAGGGCTTTTTCCGGGTGGCGGTCGATCACCTGAGCGCGGTGCCGCTCCTGTCGGCCATGCTCGCCGCCGCGATGCCGGAGGGCGCGGTGCTCGTCGCCCCCGATCAAGGCGCGGTCCGCCTCGCCAACCGCTTCGCCGGCCGGCTCGGCGTGCCCGTGGCGGCGTGCCACAAGCAGCGCTTGGGGGGGACGGAAGTGCGCGTCACCCGCGTGATCGGCGACGTCCACGACCGTCGGTGCATCATCGTGGACGACATGATCAGTACCGGCGGCACGATCGCCGAGGCGGCGCGCGCGGTGCGCGCGGCGGGTGCCCAGACGGACATCATCGTGGCCGCGTCGCATGCGGTATTCGCCCCGGGGGCGCGCGAACGCCTCACCGACGCCGGCGTCTCACGACTCCTGGTCACGGACAGCATCGCGATTCCGCTCCTCGGCAATCCGCCGGGAGGCCCACGACTCGACATCGAGGTGGTCAGCGTGGCGCCACTGCTGGCGGATGCGATCCGTCATCTGCTCGATGGCGGGTCACTGCGCGAACTGAACCGAGGGTAGCTCCATGCACATCGACACTACCGACATCTCGCTGATCGGGGACCTGCAAATTCCCCCGAAGGCGATCGGACTCGTGATCTTCGCGCACGGCAGTGGCAGCAGCCGGCGCAGTCCGCGCAACCTCGCGGTGGCGGACACGCTGCAGACCGCGGGGCTGGCCACGCTGCGGTTCGACCTGCTGACGCCGGAGGAAGCGGCGACCGATGAAATCACGGGAGCCCTTCGCTTCGACATTCCCCTCCTTGCGTCGCGATTGATCGCGGCGGTGGACTGGGCGTCGGCGGCCGAGGAGGTACGACATCTGCCGATCGGCTGCTTCGGCGCCAGTACGGGGGCCGCCGCCGCCCTGATGGCGGCGGCCGAGCGGCCGGCCGCCGTGAAGGCCGTCGTCTCGCGCGGCGGTCGCCCGGATCTGGCCGGCGAAGCACTGCTACGGGTGCTGGCGCCTACGCTGCTGATCGTCGGCGCTTTCGACACCGAGGTGATCGCACTCAACCAGCGGGCGGCGCTGGCAATGTCGGGTACCGTCCAGATGGAGATCGTGCAAGGTGCCACGCATCTGTTCGAAGAGCCGGGCGCGCTGGATCAGGTCGCCGTGCTTGCGACGCGATGGTTTCAGCACCACCTACGCGTCGCGGGAAATGCCGGCCGGCGTTGACATCCCAGCCGGCGATCGTCTGCGCGCACGACTCCAGCTGTAGAGGACACCATGCACGAGCCTTCTCAGAGGAAATCGGCGACCAGTGCCAGGATGCGATCAGGCTGCTCGCGATGCGGCACATGGCCGCAGCCTGCGATGATCTCGAGTTGCGATCCGCCACGCACGCCGCGCACGATGCGGCGGGGAAACTCGACAGATCCGAATTGATCCATGTCTCCGTGGATCACCAGCGCCGGGCATCGCACGCGGTGCAGGTATTCGTCGAGATTCCAGTCGGTGAAATCCGGTGACGCCCAGGTTTCCGTCCAGGCATCCAGCACCCACTGCGCCTTGTCGCCGTGGAATCGGGTAAGCTTCGCGAAATACGCCGGGTTCTCGAACTGCACCTTGGCCGCCCGAATGCCATCGAGCGTATGCGGTTCGAGAAATGACTGCGCCGACTCCGAAACCACGTGCTCGCAGAAGTCCGGCATGGTGGCGGCAATCACAAGGGACATGCCGCCCCCCACGCTGTGGCCAACGAGTGAAAAGCCGGTGAACCCCAGCGCCTCGCGAAGAGCCGGGAAGTACACCTCGGCTTCTTCGTCGATAAAGCGCATCGACGGTGGATGGTGACGCGCTGAGGACTGTCCGAAGCCGAGTCGATCGTAGGCGATGACCGTGCGCCGCGTTGCGCGCGCGAGCAGCACAGGGAAATCACGCCATAGTTCGACCGAACCCAGCGAGTCGTGCAGCAGCACCACCGGCGACGCGCCGTCAATGCGGTCGTGGGGGGTCCATTCGCGAGCGAAAACACTGCCGCCGGGCACCGGCACGCGGTGCTCGCGACTTCTGACGTGTTCCGCTGCAGTTCCCATGTCCCGAAGTTATGCACGGCGCACGAGTCAGGCGACACACGCACCAAGGCCGTGACCACGAATGGTCACGGCCGATGCGCCTTGAGGTGTCCGGGCGATCTCAGAAGACGATTTCCACGGCGATATGATCGCCTGTCTTCAAATTCAGAGCGCGCGTGGCCACATCGGCACCTCCCGCCGGGCGCACGAACACGCGGATGGCGTCGCCGCGCGTGATCAGGTCCTTCGGGAACGAGAGCGTGGCCTGCGTATTGGCCGGCACCTCGCCGAGGCGGACCGAGCGCACACCCTGTTCAGCGAACAGCGTCATCGGCTTGTTGCGCGGGTTGTCGATCGTGATCGTCGTGCTGGCGCGCTCTTCGGCAGTCAGCGGCACGGGGACACTGTCGATGCTGGCGCCGCCGCTGGGCGGTACGAGCAAACCCACGCGCACGGCGCCGGACACCGGGAACGCCGGCGTCGCGAGACTGAATCCGGCCCCTTCCGGGCGCGCCAGCAGGCGAACCGTGCGGCCGTTCACCGCCCACGCCGGCAACTGGAGCGTGGCGACGCCGCCCGCCACAACCGTACCGAGGCGGCGGTCGATGCCACCAGCCTCGAGATACACGGTGACGGGTGTCGCCCTGTCGTTCTGCACGGATACGAGCTTCATGGTATCGCCGATCACGCGCGTCGCTGGCAGGCGCATCGGAGGCTGAGCCTGCTGCGCCGCCGCGTCGGTAGAGAGCGTCGCAAGGGCAATGGCAAGAAGCGTGGAATAGCGCATCGTCGGGTCCTCCCGCTGGGTCGTGTGGCAGTACCGGATGCGGTACTGCTACAGAAGCAGTACGGACCACCGTCAGACATCCGCGTAGGGGAAGTCCT
>CANGXK010000139.1 GCA_947457715.1 Gemmatimonadota bacterium | reverse complement strand
GCCGCATTGGACCGGTGAAGGACAAGGAAGAGGTGGTTGGCTCGCACGTCCGCGTGAAGGTCGTCAAGAACAAGGTCGCACCGCCGTTCAAGCAGGCTGAGTTCGACATCATGTACGCGGAAGGCATCAGCCACACGTCACTCCTCGTCGATATCGGCTCGGAAGCCGGCATCATCGACAAGGCTGGCGCCTGGTACAGCTACGGCACCCAGCGCATCGGACAGGGCCGTGAGAACGCGAAGATGTTCCTCAAGGACAACCCGGTGCTGATGGCCGAAATTGAAGAGAAGGTGAAGGTGTTGCTCGGTGTGAAGGAAGCCGCAGCGCCCGGTGCACCCGAAGAGACCGAGGAGTAATTCGCGGTATCTGCGGCATGCATGAACGAAAAGAAGGCCGAGGGGTGGCTTGCGATGTGAAGTGGTGCCCGGATCACCACGGCGCATTGTGAGTAGCCCCTCGGCTTTTTTCGTACCCGATCCTGAGTCAGGGACCGGGCCAGGCACCGTGAAGAATGTGCTGGAGTCGTCGCGCCGACCTGGGCGGTTCGTGCTCACCTTCGCCGATGGACGCGTTTTCACGGTGGCCATCCGCGCGCTGAGCGAGACCGGCGCCACGCGCCCCGGTGTGGTCCTCGATGCTGACGCCGTGGCCTATCTCGCCCGCGAGTCGGCCATCACGGACGTCGGCGATCGCGCGATCAACGCGCTCGCCCGAGGCCGGAAAACCCGGCGTGAGCTCGAAGTTCGCCTCCGTCGAGTTCAGCCTGATGCCACGCTCATTGCCGAAGCGCTAGACCGACTCACGGCCAACGGCGTGCTGTCGGACCTGGAGGTCGCACATGCCGAGGCCGCCGCCCGGCTCCGGCGCGGCGAGGCGCCGGCCAAGGTGCGCCAAGTGCTGCGGCGGAAGGGTGTTGACGGGCGGATGGTGAACGATGCCGTGACCGCAGCCATCAGCGAAGACGGCTTCGATGAATTGGCCGCCTGTCGCGCGCTGGCCGACAAGCGGGTACGCGCGCTCGGCACGAAGGAGCCCGCCGTCATTCGGCGCCGTTTGGTCGCCTTCCTCCAGCGACGCGGCTTCGGTGGCAGCGTCATCGGGCCGGTCCTTCGGGAGGTACTTGGACGCCAATCTGAAGACGAGAGCGAGTAGCCCCCGCACAAAGCACCTGCAGTCGTCTATATTTGCACGCCTATGCTTGCGTCCGAAATCCGCGCCCGATTCCTGGCCTACTTCGCGAAGAATGGCCACGCCATCCGCCCGAGCTCCGCGCTCGTACCGGCCGATGATCCCACCCTGCTGTTCACGAACGCCGGGATGGTCCAATTCAAGAAGGTCTTTCTCGGCATGGAGGACGCCCCCGATGGGAATCGGCGAGCGACCACGTCGCAGAAATGTGTCCGTGCCGGAGGCAAGCACAACGACCTCGAACAGGTCGGCCACACGGCGCGCCACCACACCTTTTTCGAGATGCTCGGCAACTTCTCGTTCGGGGATTACTTCAAGCGCGATGCAATCCGCTTCGCCTGGGAGTTCATCACCGAAGACCTGAAGATTCCGCGGGAGCATCTGCGCGTCACCGTGTTCCATGAAGACGACGAAGCGCGTCAACTGTGGAAAGACGTGGCCGACGTGCCCGACAACCGTATTTACGGACTCGGCGCCAAGGACAACTTCTGGCAGATGGCCGACACCGGTCCGTGTGGTCCGTGCACAGAGATCTATGTCGATCTCGCGCACATGGCCCCCGACTGGGCGTTCCCGAAGGATGCGCACGGAGAATGGACGAATACCGAGATTGCGGACTACTCGCTCGATGCCTTTGTTGAAGGCGCCGAAGCCGGTCGCTTCCTGGAGATCTGGAACCTCGTCTTCATGCAGTTCGACCGTCAGCAGGACGGCACGATGGTGCCGCTCCCGAAGCCGTCGGTCGATACCGGCGCTGGGCTGGAGCGCATTGCCGCCGTCATGCAGGGCGTCACGAACAATTTCCACACCGACCTCTTCCGCCCGCTCATCGCCAAGGTCGAAGAGATCGTGGGAATCGGCTACCCGTACCGTCCGGGCGTAGGCCTCGGCACCGCGGTCGGCAAGGACGGTCGTGAGATTGACCCGGCGTCGTTCCGCGTGATCGCCGACCATGCGCGGGCGACCGCGTTTCTGCTGGCCGACGGCGTCTTCCCGAGCAATGAAGGGCGCGGTTACGTGCTGCGCCGCATTCTGCGCCGCGCCGTGCGCCACGCCTGGCTGCTCGGACGCCGCGAGCCCACGCTCGTGCACGTGGTCGACGTCGTGATCGAGACGATGCGTGACCTGTATCCCGAGTTGCATGTGCGTCGCAAGCACATCCTTGAAACCACGCGGGCGGAAGAAGAGCGTTTCCTGACCACCATCGACGCGGGCATGACGCGCTTCGAAGAGCTGGCGCCGGCGGCATCCACGCAGGGTTCGACGAACATGCGCGGCACGCTGTCCGGTGAAGACGCCTTCCGCCTGTATGACACGTTCGGCTTCCCCATCGATCTCACGGAACTCATGGCTCGTGAGCGCGGCTATCTCGTGGACATCGCCGGTTTCGACCAATCGTTGTCCGCGCAGCGGAAGCAGTCGCAGGACGAGCGGAAGTCGCGTCAGATCACCGTGAGCGCGGATGATTTCGGCGATCCAACCCAGTGGACGCACGATCAGCAGCATGCTGCCAAGCTGGGCCGCTTCGTAGGCTATGACGTGACCGAAGCGGATACAGTCGTGACGGCCGTACGCGCGCTGCCGGATGGTCGTGTGGCGGTGATGCTGCGCGAGACGCCGTTCTACGCAGAGTCGGGCGGTCAGGTGTCCGATCACGGCACCATCACCGGCGCCGGCTGGTCGGTGAGTGTGTCCGACGTGAAGAAGCTCGACGGCCGAATCGCGGCCATCGGCGTTGCCACGGGCGAGATCATCTTCGGACCGGCGCATGCCGTGGTGCCGCGCGCGCGACGCCACGACACCGAGCGCAATCACACCGCGACGCACCTCCTACACGCAGCCCTGCGGCAGGTGCTGGGCGAACATGTGCACCAGGCCGGCTCGCTGGTGTCGCCCGACCGTCTGCGCTTCGACTTCACACACCACGGTCCGCTCACGCACGATCAGCTGGTCGCGATCGAAGCGCAGGTGAACGCCGGGGTATGGACCGCTGCGCCGGTGAACACGCGCGAGTCGGCATACGCCGATGCCGTGGCCGAGGGTGCCATGGCGTTGTTCGGCGAGAAGTATGGAGATGTCGTGCGGGTGGTCGAGATTCCCGCGCTCTCGGTCGAGCTGTGCGGCGGCACGCATGTGCGGAACACCGCGGAAATCGGTCTGGTTCGCATCGTCTCCGAAGGCGGCGTGGCGGCCGGCGTGCGTCGGATCGAGGCCGTCACCGGTCCGCGCGCGTTCCAGTTCCTTGCGGATCGCGAGCGCGCGCTCGTTCAGGTGGCAACGCGTCTCAAGGTGCCGATGGCCGGAACGGCCACGAACATCGAGCAGATCGAGAAGAAGATCGACGCGCTCATTGATGAGCGAAAGCAATTCGAAAAGCGCCTTGACGACGCGATGCGCGGTGGCACTGCCGGTGGGGGCGTGGCGCAGCAATTGGCGACTCGGGCCTCCGAGGTGCAGGGGGTCCGCTTCATCGCCACCAGGGTCGAGGTGGTCGATGTGAAGGCGCTTCAGTCGCTCGGTGATTCACTCCGTGAAGCGTTGGGCAGTGGGGTGGCCGTGTTGGGGGCCGTGCTGGCCGACGGGAAGGGCGCCCTACTCGCGGTCTCAACCGACGACGCGCGAGACCGCGGTCTGCGTGCCGATCTCGTCGTGCGTGAAGTCGCGGCGACGGTTGGCGGGCGTGGCGGGGGCAAGCCGCACATGGCGCAGGCCGGCGTTGAAGCCGACAAGCTCGATGCGGCGATTGCCGCGGCGACGGACATCTTCGCTCGCCTGGCGTCCGCCGGGTGAGCGCGTCGAACGACGTGGTGGCGACTATGAATGCCTCGATCATGACGGTGGGCGGCTGGTTTGATGCGTTGACGCCGGCGCCGCCCGAGGGGCTGCGGGTTCGCCTGTCGGCGTTGCTGCAGCCGTTCGCGCAGTGGCCGGTTCAGCAGGTGCCCGAAGCCTGCCTGGATGCGGGCGAGCGCCTGTTGGATGACTTGCTGGCGTCTGGTTCGACGTCGCGGGCGACCGCGCTCGATCTGCTCGCGGTCGATGCACTCGTGACGTACGCCTTTCAGGCGGCGGCAGACGAGCCGGCGCTGTTGGATGCGCGTGCAGCGCGGGCGCTCGCCAGCATCGCGGCGCTGCCTGGGTCACTGGGCACCTGAGTTCGAGTGCGTGCGATGTCCGCATCGCCGTGTCACACCAGCGTGGGGGCGCCATGATCGACATTCATTCGCACCTGCTGCCCGGCGTCGATGACGGATCTCCGTCGATCGACGTTTCCGTGCCCGTGCTGCAGCGCTTTGCCGCTCAGGGGGTCACGGTGCTCGTCTGTACCCCACACGTGAATGCCAGCCAAGCCGCGAACGCACCGTATGCGCTTCACCTCGAACTGCTGTCGCAACTGCAGGCAGCGGCGCCGGCCGGGCTCGAGATCCGGTTGGGCTGGGAGATCATGCTTGATAGCCCCGGCGTGAACCTAAAGGCGCCTGAGTTCTGCCTCGGCGGCTCGCGGGCCCTGCTGGTGGAGTTTACCCGTGGGGGGCTGCCACGAGGGGCTTCCAACGAGTTGCGGCGACTTGCGCGGAGTGGGCGGACTCCGATTTTGGCTCACCCGGAGCGCTACTTCGGCTGTACCCTCCAGCTGGTGCGGGAATGGCGGGCACTCGGTACCGTCATCCAGACCGATGCCAGCGTACTCATGGGGCGCGGCATGCCGGCCGATCTGGCGAAGGCGATGCTCGAGGAAGGGCTGATCGATATCCTCGCCTCAGACAACCACGGCGATGGCCGCTCGCTCGGCGCTGCTCGCGACTGGCTGGAAGAGCGGGGGGCCGAGGAGCAGATGGACCTGCTGCTTCGGGCGAACGCCGAGCGTGTGCTGGGCGACGAGGATCCGCTGCCGGTGCCCCCCCTTCGCACTGGTCTCGTGGGACGTATCAAGCGCTTTTTCGGTCGCTGAAGCGATCGCATCCTGAACCAATACCTAGCCATGACCAACGCCGATCGAGGCGCGCAGCACCTGCCAGACGCGTCCGTTGCACCGCTGCTGGCCGCCCTGACCGAGCTCGCTGAGACGGCTGAGCGGGTCGCCCGGGATCTGGCGCCAGAGATCGCGCGAGCGCTGGAGATGGTCCGCACTACCGTCGCACATGGGGGAACGCTCCTCTTCTGTGGCAATGGCGGCTCGGCGGCGGACGCCCAGCACCTGGCCACCGAGTACGTCGTTCGCTACATGCGCAACCGTCGAGCCTATCCGGCCGTCGCCCTGACAACCGACACCTCCCTGATCACGGCGGCCGGCAACGATCTTGGGTTTGATCACATTTTTTCGCGGCAGATTGAAGCCATCGGGAAAAGTGGAGATCTTCTGGTCATTCACTCGACGAGTGGGAATTCGCCGAACGTGCTTCGCGCGGCGGAAGCTGCGACGGAAAAAGGCATCCCGGTGCTCGCCTTAACGAAACGGGATGGAGGGGCGCTGCGCCTGCTGGCGGATCACACGATCGTCGTGCCGACGGATCGGACCGACCGGGCGCAGGAAATCCATCTCTGTATCCAGCACGCCATCTGTGACGCGATCGAACAGTCGCTGTAGGCGTTATATGTCGAACAACCACGACGGTGTTTGGGGGCGGAGTGCCGCAACCATCACCGTCGGACCTTTCACTCACCGAGTGCACCATGATTTCACTCAAGGGTAAGCGCGCGCTGGTCACCGGCGGCGCCCGGGGCATCGGCGCCGCGGCGGCACGCCTCCTCGCGGAGGCAGGGGCCGATGTCGGCATCGCGTACCGCACTCGCACCGCCGATGCGGAGGCCGTAATGCGCGCCATCACAGATCATGGGTCTCGCGGCTTTCTGCATATGGGCGATTTGTCCACGAATGAGGCGAATCAGGCATTTGTGGATAAGGCGCTGGAGCATCTCGGTGGCGTGGATATCTATGTGGGAAACTCCGGCATCTGGCCCCCGGATCCGCGGCCTGTTTCGGTTCTCGACGACGAGCGATGGCGCGCCACGATGGCGACAAATCTCGACGGCATGTTTTACGGCGCGCGCGCCGCAGCGCGCGTGCTGACCGACGGCGGCCGTATGATCTTCGTGTCCAGCACGGCTGGGCAGCGAGGGGAGGCGGGGCATGCGGACTACGCGGCGAGCAAAGGGGCGATGATCGCGTTCGTGAAGTCGCTGGCGGTTGAGCTCGGTAGTCGAGATATCACCGTCAATTCCGTGGCACCAGGGTGGGTCGATACCGAGGCCGTTGAAAAGCCGTTCGCGGGTGGGCGGGATCGGATCGAGGCCGCGATCCCGCTCGGGCGCGTCGCGTCGCCGATGGACATCGCCGGTCCCATTCTGTTCTTGGCCAGTCCGTTGGCGCGTCACATCACCGGGGAGATCCTGAACGTCAACGGCGGGAGCGTGCTCTGCGGGTAGCGGGAGCAGCGACAGGCCGTGATTTACGTGCTCCCGGCCAGGTCATCGAGATCGCCCGCACACTGCAGCAGGCCGGCTTCGAAACCTGGTGCGTCGGCGGTGCCGTGCGCGATGCGCTCCTCAGCGAGGTGCACCTCGATTGGGATCTGGCGACGGCTGCCACGCCGCCGCAAGTCCGCCGTCTGTTCAAGCGCACGGTGCCGGTCGGCATCGAGTTCGGGACCATTGGCGTGTTGGATCGTACCAATCGGATGCACGAGGTCACGACGTTTCGCCGCGACGTGAAAACAGACGGTCGGCACGCGGTCGTCGAGTTCGGCGCGTCGCTCGATGAGGATCTTGCCCGGCGGGACTTCACGATCAACGCCATCGCGTATGACCCGATCGACC
>CANGXK010000138.1 GCA_947457715.1 Gemmatimonadota bacterium | reverse complement strand
TAGGACAGTTGGTTTGCGGTTCAAACGAACAGCTTTACCGCGGATTTCCGCGAATGTCACACGGATTCGGCATCGCGTAACCCTCGCAGTCGGTGACTATGCTGTTGATCAGCGACGATTCGTGGCAATTCGCGGTGAGGTGTTTCGTTTGCGGTTCAAACGAACAGCTTTACCGCGAATTTCCGCGAATGTCACACGGATTCGGCGTCGCGTAACCCTCGCAGTCGGTGACTATGCTGTTGAGCAGCGACGATTCGTGGCAATTCGCGGTGAGGTGTTTCGTTTGCGGTTCAAACAAACGGCTTTACCGCGGATTTCCGCGAATAACACACGGATTCAGCGTCGTGTAACCCAGGCAGTCGGTGACTATGCCGTTGATCAGCGACGATTCGTGGCAATTCGCGGTGCGGCGGTTCGTTTGCGGTGGGAACAAAACTAGGGCCGGCGACGGCCCCGAGCCTAAGGGACGAGCAGGATCTTGCCGCGACGGCCACCCGTGGCCGCGGCGGCCACGGCGTCCTTGATGCGCGACAGCGGAAACGTCTCCTGAACACTCGCGACCAATGCACCCGTGGCGATCAGCGTCGCGATTTCACCGAACACCGCGCGCTGCTGCTGGGGCGTGGCATTCCGGAACCAGAACGCGAGCCAAAAGCCGCGCAGCGTGATATCGCGAAACACGAACGAGCCGGGCGCGATCTTGCACGCTTCGCCGCTGAGCGCGCCGTAGTTCACCACGGTGCCGCCGATCGCGAGACTGCGCGCAATACGATCGGTCGCGCTGCCGCCGATGCAATCGAAGCCCAGGCGGATCGTGGCGTTGTCGGTGGCTTCCGCCACGCGCGTGGCGAGATCGGGACCATCCACCAGCACCACGTCGCCCCCCAGCGCCTGCAAGGGGGCCACGGCGTCCTGACGTCGCACCACGTTGACCGTGCGAATGCCGCGACGCTTGGCGAGCTGAATGACATACTCGCCCACGCCGCTGTTCGCTGCGTTCTGCATGACCCACTCACCCGGCGCCAGCGTGACGAACTCGGAGAGCAGCAGTGATGCCGTTGGCGGATTCACCGTCATCATCGCCAGCTGTAACGGATCGCCCGTCGGCGGCAACGGCATGAGCCCCGCCGCCGGCGCCACGAGATGCGAGGCCCATGTGCCGGAACCCACGGGCAACAGCACGCGCTGCCCCACGGCCACCGACGTCACCCCGTCACCGAGTGCCGCCACCCGCCCGATGCCTTCATTGCCGCCAACCGCCGGCAGTGGCGGCAGCATCCCGTACTGGCCCGTGAGCGTGAGCACATCCGACGGATTGATCGGCGCCGCCAGCATCTCGAGCAACACTTCACCGGCCTTCGGCGTCGGCGTCTCACGCTCGACGCACTCGATGACATCCTGCGGCACGGGGCCGCGAGCGGTGTATTCGGCGCGCTGCATCATGCGAGTTCGTCGACGCGACGATCGTGAATGGTCTTGAGTTCCACGATGATCAGCCGACGGATCTTCTTCGGCAGCTTGAAGATCGCCTGCTCGCCCACGGCCTTCCCCTGGAGCGCCGAACCAATCGGCGACGCCATGGTCACATGCCCATCCTGCAGTTCACCCGCATCGCCGAATACGAGTTCATACGACTCACGTGTCTTCGACTCCTCGTCCTCCACGATCACCTGCGAGCCGAGGCCCACACGATCGGTCGAGATCTGTGCGATATCGATATTGGCGAGCTTGGTGACGCGCTGCGTGAGTTGGCCAAGACGCGCCTGCACGAACTGCTGGCGCTCCAGTGCCGCCTTGTACTCGCTGTTTTCCTTCAGGTCGCCGAGTTCGACGGCCTTCCGGATTTCAAAGGGAAGCGTGACGTTGAGCTCGTACGAGAGCTTTTCGACTTCACGCGCCATCTTGGCGATGAGTTCCTGAAACATGCGCAGGTCCACTGAGGCGGGACAGAAAAGGCGCGCGCCCGGCCGTGTCCGGCCGGGCGCGTGTTCGCCCCTTGAATATGCCACGGTTTGGTGCGGGTTCAAGACATGCACGACGAATGGTGGTCGGTTCCCGTCGATTAGGGCGCGACGGACACGGACAGCCGCACCGTGCGTGGCGCCCCCGGCATGATGTTGTTGTTGCCGTGCGACGTCGCCGCGTAGCGCATGCCAAGCACATTCTCCACGTTCGCTTGCATGGTGAGCGTGAGCGGGAGCGACACGAATAGTCCGGCATCGAGGCGCGTGAATGCGGGGAGGTGCACGCTGTTATCCACGGCGGCGTAGCGCCGGCCCTGATGCACCACGCCGGCACCGAACGAGGCACGTGAAGTCACCCGCACCTTGTTCCAGAGTGAGAGGGTGGCGCGGGGGACGAGTGGCACCGTGGCCCCGGCGCGCGCCGACGACGTGCGGGTTTGGATCCGCGCCTGCTGCACCGCCATCCCGCCCACCACGTTCCAGCGCGACGTTACGGCGCCCGTGACACCAACCTCGACGCCATGGGTGCGCTGCGCGCCCGTCTGCACGAGCAGGGCCGCATTGGCCGGATCGGGCGCCGCGCTGTTGGTCCGGTCGAGACGATACCACGCAGTGGTCAGCTCCAACGCCTCGCTCGGCGTCCACTTCACGCCCGCTTCCTGATTGCGAAACCGTTCAGGCGTGAGTGAGGCCGAGGCGGCGGAGAGCGAGGAGAACTGATCGCCGGCACTGGGTAGAGATGTTATGCCGACCGATCCGTACAGCGACAGCGTGCGAGTTGGCGTGAGCACCACGCCACCGCGTGGCGAGAACAGATAGTCCACCCGCTGCGTCACCGCGTCGGTGCGATGGTCGCGTACGCGCGTGGCGAATCGATCGTACCGCGCGCCGAGCACGATTTGCACATGCTCACCGACGTGGAGCTGCTCCTGCGCAAACACGGCCGCCACGTTGGCGACGGCATCGTTGTCGGCATCGCTCGTGCTCGCGCGGAAGGTGAGAGGCGTGGCCGCCGCCGTCGACGTCAGCGGCACCGAGCGCGACGTGGCCACGTTGTCGAAGTAGCCAGTGAGTCGCACGTTGTCGGTGGACTGGCGGCTGAACTCGGTGCCAGTCACCAGCGTCTGACGAATGGCACCATGACGCGTGGCGTAGGCGAGATCACTCTGGTTGAACACGCTGCGACGATCCGTCCCGGTGCTGTACGCTCCAAGGGTGACCTGCGAGCCAGCGGTATGCACGGCGCTCGAGGCGAACACGTTCTGATAGAACTTGTCGTACCGCATGGCGCGGGTGTGTGTGCGCAGCGTCAATCCGTGGCCGTTGTCGTACTCGGCCAGCACGTGTGCACCGCCGACCGTCATACGGGAGGGACTCTGCTCCGGATCACCCACGAACGTGCGCCGACCGAGCGCCGCCGGACGGCCGCTGGCCGACGGAATGCCGCGATCCACGGTGCGGCGGTCCACGAAGTGCTCCACACCGGCGCGCCACAGCGTCTTGCCGGCCAGGATCGCCACGGTGGGATTGACACCGCTCTTCTCGTACGACACGAAGTCCCGGTACGAGTTGCTCCGCTCGTGCAGCGCGTTTACGCGTGCCGCGACACGCGCCGTGATCCCCTGTCCGGCGTCGAGGGTGACGCGTCGCTCATCGTACGAGCCCGTTTCCAGACGTCCGCTGCGCGTGGGCGTCCACTCGGCCTGCTTCGTGACCCGATTGATCACGCCGCCGCCGCCGCCGCGACCGAAGGCCAGAGCATTGGCGCCCTTGAGCGCTTCGATCTGCGACACGTTGTAGCTGTCGCGGAAGTATTGGGCGTCGTCGCGGACACCATCGACAAAGAAGTCGGCCGTGGTGCTTTGGCCGCGGATCGTTGGGGCGTCGCGGTGTCCTTCGCCTTGTCCCATCGTGACGCCCGGGACGTACTCCATCGCGCGGGCCATCGTCTGCAGCCCGAGATCACCGATCACTTGCGCGCCAAGCACCGTGAGGGCCTGCGGCACCTCGCGCAGGGGCGTCAACGTGCGGGTGGAAGAGCGAGACCGGGCAACCCGATACTGGGTGCGTGAGCCACGCTCGGCCGCCACGCGCACCGCGGCCAGCGTTTGCGCTGCGGTCGAGTCTGCCGCCGTACGGGGACGACGGGCGGAATCTTGGACGATCGGGGCGGCGGCAACGACGGCCGCGAGGAGAAAAGCGATGGACATAGGTATTAGATGAGAACGCTTCTCATGAAGCATCAACTCAGGCTAATACTCTATTCCCGATATTGTCAATCGGAATTGAATTATCCGATGTTAGCGGCGGTCTGCGCCTCGTGGGCGTCGATGACCGCTTGCGCGGCCTCGGCTGGATCGTCGGTCAGCAGCAGCAGATCGAGGTCGCCGGGCGAGATCTTCCCTTCCCCGACCAGCCGCGACGTGATCCAGCGCACCAGACCGGCCCAGTAGTGCCGGCCGAACAGCACGACCGGAAACTGATAGATCTTGCCGGTCTGGATCAGCGTGAGCGCCTCGAACAATTCGTCCAGCGTGCCGAAGCCGCCCGGGAAAATGATGAACGCATTGGAGTACTTGATGAACATCGTCTTCCGCACGAAGAAATAGCGGAAGTTGACCAGGGTATCGACGTACGGATTGGCCCCCTGTTCGAAGGGCAGTTCGATGTTGCACCCCACGGAGTGGCCGCCGCCCGCTTTGGCGCCCTTATTGGCCGCCTCCATGATGCCCGGTCCGGCGCCGGTGATGATCGAGAAGCCCTGCAGGGCCAGCAATCGCGCGGTTTCCTGTGCCGCGACATACTGCGGATCGTCCGGCCCGGTGCGCGCCGACCCGAAGATCGTGACCCCCTTCCGGATCTCGGACAACGCATCGAACCCCTCCACGAACTCCGACGTGATCCGCATGACCCGCCACGGATCGGAGCGCGTGAACGCGCCCATCTCATCTTTGGGACTCTGCAGCAACTTCTCATCTTCCGTGAGCGTTGGCCGGTCACGGATGTCTTGATCAATCAGGCGTGCTCCTGAGGGGCGTACCGCACGGCGGACCGCACGCGCACCACTCGACACCAGCGGCGCGTCCGCGCCCGGCTCGCGACCCGCCTTTCGATGGCCTTCCTCGGTACGTTCCACCAGACCGTCGCGCGATTCCTGCTCGGCTTGCGCGCGGGTGGCGGTCGAGGCCTTCTTGCCGGTTGCCGTCCGGGGCTGTGACGGTCGCTGTTTCGCCATGAGGTGCACGTGGAAGTTGGCAGGACTGATGTTTGATGATACCACCGTGACCACGCGACTGTTGTTGGTCGTGGCCGATGGCGTGCGCCCGGACGTCCTCGCCGACGAGCTGGCGCGCGGCAATTTGCCGGCGATGGCAGGTCTTCGCGAAAAGGGAGGACTGCATACCATCAGCACGTCCTTCCCGTCCGTCACCGGTCCCGCGTATACACCGTTCGTGATGGGCCGGCATCCGGCGTCCGTCGGGATGCCCGGCCTTCGCTGGTTCGACCGAGCGCGCTCGTTGCCCTGGTCGCACGCGCAGGCGCGCAGCTATTCCGGCATCGACATCTGGCACGTGGACGGCGACCTCGACCCGCGCAGTCCGACGCTGTACGACCTCGTGCAACCGTCGCTCGCCGGGCTGATGATGATCGCGCGCGGTGCGACGCACGGCCGTGTGGGCCGTGGAATCGGGTGGTCATTGCGCGCCGGCTGGGCGCACTTTCGCGGTGACGCCCGCGCGTGGCGCCGGGTGGAGCAGGCCGCCGTGCGCGAATTCCTCCGTCGCTTCACCCGCACCCGCCCGATGCTGTCGATGCTTGGCATCCTCAGTCCGGACAAACTCGCCCATGCCTTCGGCAGCGACTCCGCGGTGGTCCGCACGGCGATCGGCGATGTCGACATGGCGATCGCACGCGCGCAGGCCATCGCGACGGCCGGCGGATGGGCCGACGGGCTGCGCATCTGGGTGGTGGGCGACCATGGCCACGCCCCCGTTGCCGAGCACGAAGACCTGCACGGCTGGTTGTCGGCGCGTGGCCACCGCGTACTTGCGCACCCCACGCTTGGCACGCGCGGCGCCGACATCGCGCTCATGGTTGGCGGGAATGCGATGGGCCATGTGTACCTCGATCCCGCGCGGACGTCGCGCACGTGGTGGCCGGCCCTGAGCACCAAGTGGCAGTCGACGCTCGAGGCATTGCTGGCGCGGCCATCCACGGGGCTGCTGGCGGTGGCGCTCGGCGCCGACACTGTGCGCGTGTTTCATCAGCACGATGGGGTGGCAGACATCGTGCGTTCGCATGCGGGGCATGATGCACGCTGGCGCTACACGCCGATTGACGGCGACCCGCTGCACCTAGGTGGCGCGCTGGCCGATGTCGACGCGAACGATGCGTGGCTGGCCAGCGCCGCGTCGCCCTACGCCGACGCGCTGGTCCAGCTCTCTACGCTGGTCCCCTCACCACGGGCGGGCGACATCGTGGTGTCGGCGTCCAGTGGCTGGGATCTGCGGGCCCGCTATGAACCGACCCCGCACGTGTCCACCCACGGCGCGCTGTTGCGCGAGCAGATGTTGGTCCCGCTGCTGCTCGATGGGCCCGTGACGCATCTACCGCAACGCACGACCGACGTCGTGCCCAGCGCGTTGGATCTGCTGGGTGTGAGCTCCGACATCCCCTTCGACGGCCGGTCGTTCCTGCGCTGATCGGGGGGGGGGCGGCGGCGGCCACGCCGCCGGTGAGTTTCGAGTAGTGAGTGCAAGTCCCGGGTCGTGAGACAAGCCAAAACAGTCCGTTCACTCGGGACTCCGAACTTCCACTCACCACTCAAAACTCACGTGAGTCCGTCCGTCTACTCCGGTCCCGCTACTCCGTGCGATTGCGACTGCGCTCGGTGTCGAAGCCTTCGGGGTAGCGCTTGCGCAGCTTGTCGATGTTGCGCTGCGCGATGTCGTCCATACTGAGCCCGAGCACCGTGGCGAAGGCGCCGATGTACCAGAGGCAGTCGCCCAGTTCCTTCGCGAGCGCGTCCTGATCGAGGGGCGTGGC
>CANGXK010000137.1 GCA_947457715.1 Gemmatimonadota bacterium | reverse complement strand
GGCGATGCCCACCCAGCGGACCCACTCGGTGCCGGTGCGCAAGGCGAACACGAAGGCCATAACGCCGGCCCCGATCAGGGCCAGACGCAGGGCCATCATGCGAACGCCGGCAGCCCTGCCGCCGTCGCCTCGGCGTCCGGCACCTCGATCACCATCCGCAGGAGGGCCGTCGAGTACACCTTGCCCTGCGCGTCGGTCTTGAGGGACAGCGTACCGCCGCCATCCAGCGCCCCATGCAACAGAAAGTTGAGGGCATGGAGGTTGGGCAGCTCAAAGCGATCCACGCCGCCGTTGATCTGCCCCGCAAAGTGCTGCGCCACGCGGTCGCGCGTGACGTACTTGACCAGCGTCGGATACCACTCGGGCTTGAGTGCGATCACGCCAACGTTGGCCGTGTCGCCTTTGTCGCCGCTGCGGGCATGTGCGATGTCGAGCAAGCGAATGTGCATGGCCGTTACTCCATGATGGTGACGGCGGTGGACACGGCTCGCTTGTCGAGCAGCGCAGGCCAATAGGCCACAATCTCTTCAACCTTGGGGCGTCCACCGGCGAAGCCGGTCACGCTGGGCGGACCGTTCAACACCAGCGGCACGATCTCGCGCGTGAAGCGCTCGATGTCGGCACGGTTCTCACCGCGCACGCCGATGCGGAACATCACTTCCGGTGCATCATGTCCGTCGCCGGCCAACGCGCCGTGCGTCGACGTCGCGCCGACGAACTCGGTGAGCACCTGGTCGAACTTGAGGCCGAGGTTATCGAGACGCTCGCGGAGAATGCGATCCGCCATCTGCGCCTTCTCCATGGCATCGGGCCATGAGTACACGAGTGAACCGACGGCCTTGTAACCCGCGCGATACGCGATCGACACCTTGAGGAACGGCGTCGGCGGACCACCGGTGATGCCGTGCACGCGCACGCGGTTCTCACCATCGGGCGCGAGCTGGATGCTCGTGAAGTCGGCGACCACATCCGGCGTGATGTACGCGTGCGGATCGCCCATTTCATACACGAGCTGCTCGGAAACGCTCGGCACGCTCACGCGACCGCCCGTTCCTGCGTGCTTCGTGATGACGAACGTGCCGTCTTCGGATGCCTCGGCGATCGGATAGCCGACATTCGCCATGTCGGGAATCGTACGCCACTCGTGCATGCAGTTGCCGCCCGACGACTGCGCACCGCATTCGAGAATGTGACCGGCGATGATGCCCGAGGCCATCTTGTTCCAGTCATCCGCGGCCCAGCCGAATTCGTGACGGAGGGGCGCCATCGTGAGCGCGGTGTCCGTGCTGCGGCCGATCACGACGACGTGGGCACCAAGGGCCAGCGCTTCGACGATCGGATCGGACCCAATGTAGGCGTTCGCCGACATCACGCGATCGCGGATCGTCGACAGCGGCGCACCGGTGTCCATATTCTCGAGCGCATGCCCAGCCGCCATGAGATCGTCGAGGCGCGCGAGAATATCATCGCCCGTCACCACGCCAATACGGATCTTGCCGCGCACGCCGTGCTTCGAGGCCGCCTCGAGCAGGGCCTCGGCACAAGCCACCGGGTTCACACCGCCGGCATTGGCAATCACCTTGACGCCGCGTTCCGCGACGGCCGGAAACACACTTTCCATGGCGCCGATGAAGTCGCGCGCATACCCCATGCGAGGATCACGCTCTTTCTGCTTCTGCAGAATCGACATCGTGACTTCGGCGAGGTAGTCGAGCATCAGGTAGTCCACCTGACCACCTTCCACCTGACGACGCGGCGCCTCCAGCCAGTCGCCCCAGAAGCCCTGACCGCTGGCGACGCGCACGACGCGCGATGAATCGGACATCAGTACTCCGTGCCGGGAACCGGCGCGCCGTAGGTCGGCATGGGGGGCAGAACGAAGGCACCGAGATGCGGCCCGGTGTTCTGAGCCGCCGCACGCAGCGCAAGCGCCAGCATCGTGCGGGTGTCTTCGGGATAGCAGATCGTATCGACAAAGCCACGCGCAGCGGCGTAGCGGGCATCAAGCTGCGTTTCGTAGTCCGCGCGCATCTGCGCAGCCGACTCGAGGACGTCGGGCGTCGGATCAACGCCCGCCTTCTTCGCCGCATCGAGCGCAGGGCCGTGCACGGCACCGACGGCCGCTTCACCCTCCATCACCGCCATGCGGCCGGTCGGCCAGCTGAAGATGAAGTCGGGATCGAAGCCCTGTCCGGCCATCGCGTAATATCCGGCGCCACTCGCGTGGTTGACGGTGAGCACGATTTTCGGCACGCGAGCGCAGGCCATGGCTTCGACGAAGCGCGCCCCGGCGCGAATGATCCCTTCGTGCTCGGCGTCAGGACCCACCATGAAGCCGGAGACGTCCTGCACGAAGAGGATCGGCAAGCCCTGACGGTCGCATCGCTCGATGAAGTACGCGACTTTCTCCGCGCTCTCGGCGTAGATGATGCCGCCGAACCGCGGTCGCTCACCAGCGCGCCCCTTGATGAGGCCTCGCTGGTTGGCCACGATGCCCACCGGGATCCCTTCGATGCGCGCGTCGCCGCAGATCATCTCCTTGGCGAGATGCGGCTGAAATTCGTCGATGGCACCGTCGTCGAGGACAGCCTTGAGCACGGCATGCATGTCGTATGACATGCGATGATCCGCCGGCAGCACGTCGTACAGCGCAGACGGCGGGACGGCCGGCGGCCGATAGGTCGCCGGCTCGCTGCGCAGCGGCTTCGGCAACCGCGCCACCAACTCGCGCAACTTGTCGAGGCACTGTGCGTCGTCGTCGAGCGCATAGTGCGCGACGCCCGAGATTTCCGTGTGCGTGACCGCGCCGCCCAGCGTCTCGCCGTCGACCGTTTGTCCGGTCGCGCCCTTCACGAGATTCGGACCGCCCAATCCCATGAACGACGTGCCCTTCACCATCAGGATCACGTCGCTCAGCGCAGGGAGATACGCACCGCCCGCGACACACTGTCCCATGACGGCGGAGAACTGCGGAATCCGCAGATACCGTCGCATGATCGAGTTGTAGTAGAAAATGCGCGCGGCGCCGAACTGGCCGGGGAACACGCCTCCCTGATACGGGAGGTTCACGCCCGCCGAGTCGACGAGGTAGATGATCGGGATGCGGCAGCGCATCGCGACTTCCTGCGCGCGCAGGATCTTGGTGATCGTTTCCGGCCACCACGAGCCGGCTTTCACCGTCGCATCATTGGCGACCACGACCACTTCGCGACCGTCGACGATCGCAATGCCGGTGATGACGCCGGCGCCTGGGGCCTGCCCTTCGTAGCGGTCGTAGGCGACCAGCAGGCCGATCTCGAGGAACGGCGTTCCGGGATCGGCGAGGCGCTCCACGCGCTCACGTGCGGTCAACTTTCCTTGCTTGTGCTGCTTCTCGATCTTGTCTGGTCCGCCCCCGAGTCGGAGGCGGGCTTCCAGCGCGCGAACGTCGTCCGTGAGCTGGCGAAGCCGCCCGCTCACGTGTCCTGCTGCTGACGCGACGCGAACCAGTCGCGGATGTATTCCACGAGGTCCTGCGTGCTCGTACCCGGACCAAAGAGGCGGGCGACGCCGCGCTGCTGGAGGGCATCCATGTCTTCCTTCGGAATGATCCCTCCGCCGGTGAGCAGGATGTCGTCGCGGCCGGCGTCGACGAGGAGATCGCGGACACGCGGAAAAAGGGTCATGTGGGCACCGCTCAGAATCGAGAGGCCCACAACGTCCACGTCTTCCTGAATGGCCGCCGAGGCGATCATTTCGGGGGTCTGGTGCAAACCGGTATAGATCACTTCCATGCCAGCGTCACGGAGCGCGGCAGCCACCACCTTGGCGCCGCGATCATGGCCGTCGAGGCCAGGCTTGGCCACGAGCACGCGAATCGGTCGAGTCATCGGAGGGCAAACGGGAAAGGACCCGGGGGCGGGCGCCACCGACGCGACGATTCCGCGCGGCAGCCTTTCAAGCTACTCACCCGTCCTTACGCGCCACCAGCAGCATTTCGCTGGATTTGCGCGTCAGGGGGCGTTCCGTCCAGGCATCGAACGCCTGCTCGACGACCAGACCAACCTCTTGCATGCGGGCCGCGAGCTCGGAGGCGGTGTACAGCCGGATGCGGTGCGTCCGCTCGCCATCACCCTTCGGCCCACGCCACGTGGACGTGATCTCGAGGAAGCCGGACAGTGGGTCGAACCGACGCTCCTGACCGAACACGGTCCCGTCCTCAGTGCTCCACCAGTCACGGGCGAGAAAGCGCGCCATGACCCCGTCGCGACTGCCACCGTGCCAGATCAGCAGTCCACCGGGCTTGATGACGCGCGCGAACTCGGCCAGCACTTTCCGGTCATCGTACGGATCATCGAAGAACCCGAAGGACGTGAACAGGTTGACCACCGCATCGAAACGGCCGGCCCACTTGGCCGGCAGTGTCCGCATGTCGCCCTGCGTGTAACGCAGGGTTTTTCCGGTGCCGCGGCGCTTGGCGACCTCGAGCAGGGGCTTGGAGTAGTCGAGCCCGTCGACGTCAAATCCCGCCTCGGCCAGCAGGTGGGCATGGCGCCCTTGGCCGCATGGGCAATCGAGGATGCGCGCGCCCGAGGGTAACTCCAGTACGTCGAGGAGGCGCGAGACTTCGCGGCGATCCTGCGCGAGGGTGAACAGGGGCTCATACTCGTGCAGGTACTGCGCATCGAAGTGTGTCGCCCACCATGGGCTGGTCGTCTTCATCGGGACACGCTAGATACCCGCACGGTCCCACACAAGTCGCCAGCGATCCCGGAGCCGGGGTCGCCGACGGGATGGACCGGCCTCGAACATCAATGAAATCACCGTGCACACCATCCGTTTGATCTATGCGAGCGATGCGCGCGAGGACCTGCGCTATCGCGATTTTCTGACGATCATGGACACGGCCGCCGAGACAAACCGCGATCGTGCGATCACGGGAATCCTCTGCTATGGCGGCGGCCAATTTCTACAAGCGCTGGAGGGGGAGCGGCTTGCCGTCAATGCGCTCTACCATCACATCGCGACCGATCCGCGCCACTCGCATTGCCAGCTGCTGCGTGTCGAAGAAATCGAGACGCGCGACTTCGCCGAATGGTCGATGAAGATCGTGGACTGGACCGATGCCGTGACGGCCGCACGGCAGGCGGTCCTCCTCAAGCATTCCGGCTCGCGGCAGTTCGATCCCGTGCGGATGAGCGGGCACCAGGCCGCGGCATTTCTGCGCGAGCTGGCCGCCATGGAGCGCCTGCTGACCGACTGACGTCGGCGGGCGTTCCATGGATCAAAAGAACACGGGCTCGCGATATGCGCCGAAGACGTCTTCCATCGCGGCGCGAATCTCGTACAGCGTGCAGTAGACGCGCGCGCAGTCGAGGATGCGGGGCACCAGGTTCTCGGTGCCTCGGGCCGCGTTCCTGAGCGCGTCGAGCCGTTCCGCCACGAGCACGTTGTCGCGAGATGCGCGCAGTGCCGCCAAGCGCTCACGTTGTTCGGTCTCGGCGTACGCCCCAATACGCAGAATCGGAATCGTGAGCTCGGGTTCGTCCGTGACGAACTCGTTCACGCCGACGACCAGCTTGCGGCGCTGCTCGATCTCCCACTGCTGACGGGCGGCACTCTCGGCGATCTTCTTCTGGAACCAGCCCTCCTCGAGGCCCTTCACCACACCGCCGAAGGCCTCGATCTGTGCGAACAGCGCTTCGGCCTCCTGCTCCATCTGATCGGTGAGCGCCTCGACGTAGTACGATCCTCCGAGCGGGTCCATCACGTTCGGCACGCCGGTCTCGTAGGCGAGGATCTGCTGTGTACGCAGCGCGACCTGCACCGCTTCCTCGGTGGGCAGCGACAAGGTCTCGTCCATCGAGTTCGTATGCAGGGACTGTGTGCCGCCCAGGACCGCCGCCAAAGCCTGATAGGCCACGCGCACGACATTGTTGGTCGGCTGCTGTGCCGTGAGGGTGACGCCGGCCGTCTGCGAATGGAACCGCATCATCCATGAACGCGGATTCTTGGCGCCAAAACGCTCCTTGAGATGACGCGCCCAAATCCGACGTGCCGCACGCAGTTTCGCGATCTCCTCGAAGAAATCGTTGTGGATGTCCCAGAAGAACGACAGGCGCGGTGCGAAATCATCAACGTCGAGTCCACGGGCGACGCCGCGTTCCACGTATGTGAAGCCATCGGCGAGGGTGAAGGCGAGTTCCTGCGCCGCGGTGGCGCCCGCCTCACGGATGTGGTAGCCGGAGATCGAGATCGTATTCCAGTTTGGCGTGTGTTGCGCACACCAGTCAAATCCATCGACGATCAGCCGCAGTGCCGGTTCGATCGGGAAGCACCAGGCATGCTGCGCCATGTACTCCTTGAGGATGTCGTTCTGCACTGTTCCCTGCAGCTTCTCGGCGCTGACTCCCTGCTTTTCTGCGGCGGCGATGTAGAAGCACAGCAGGATGATCGCCGGTCCGTTGATCGTCATCGACGTCGAGACTTTGTCGAGGGGAATGCCCTCGAACAGCGTCTCCATGTCGGCCATCGACGAGATTGACACGCCGCACTTGCCGACTTCGCCTTCCGAGCGCGAGTGGTCGGCGTCGTAGCCCATCAGGGTGGGAAAGTCGAAGGCGACCGAGAGGCCGGTCTGGCCCTGGGACAACAGGAACTTGTAGCGCTGATTCGTCTCACGCGCAGTGCCGAACCCGGCGAACTGGCGCATCGTCCAGAGCTTCCCGCGGTACCCGGTGGGGTGGATACCACGCGTGAACGGCCACTGTCCCGGCAGTTCGAACGCGGAGCCCGCGGTGCCCTCGAGATCGAGCGCCGTGTACAACGGCGGGACTTCGCTCGCGGAGTTCGTGAAGGCGATCTCGCGCTTACGCCCCGATTCAAACTGCTGCCGCCACTGACCGACTTCCCGGCGCAGTCCGTCAAGTTCCTCTTGCTGCTGGCGGACTACATCTTCGAGATCCTGAATGGTCGTCATGGGCTCATCCGTCCTGAAGCGGCGCGTATTCGGCGCCGGTGAGAAGTGCGGCACTGCGAGCCCGGAGGGCGTCGGCCACGGCAAAGGG
>CANGXK010000136.1 GCA_947457715.1 Gemmatimonadota bacterium | reverse complement strand
TGGGCGAGCGTCACTTCGTCGTCGCCCTCGTACGCCGCCATCGCGCGCGAGGTGCGCAGCAGCGTGAGTTCGCCGCGCAGTCCATCGGTGCCGAGCTGCGAACAGAGCGTTGCCGCGCGTTCGAGCACCGCATCCGAAACGACGAGCGCATCGAGCCGCGTACGCGCCTTCTCGAGATGACGACGCACTTTCGCGTCGGCTTTGTGCCAGTGCGTCATGAACGCCACCGGATCGCGGTCGAACGCGTCGCGGCGCTTGATCACTTCGATACGCGTGGCAATCACCGTGGGGGTCCGCACATCGACCGCGAGGCCGAACCGATCCAGCAGCTGCGGACGCAGCTCCCCTTCTTCCGGATTGCCGCTGCCGACCAGCACGAAGCGCGACGGATGGCGAATGCTCACGCCTTCGCGTTCCACCACGTTCTCGCCGGTCGCGGCGGCATCGAGCAGCAGATCGACGAGATGGTCCTCCAGCAGATTCACTTCGTCGACGTATAAAAACCCACGATGGGCGCGCGCCAACAGCCCCGGCTCGAAGGCCTTTTCGCCGGTCGTCAGTGCCTTCTCGAGATCGAGCGCTCCGACCACACGGTCCTCGGTGGCGCCGAGCGGGAGGTCGACGACGGGGACCGGCGCCAGCACCGACTTGGCGTGCACGCCGGCGGCCGCCCGGGCCAGACACTCGTCGCAGCGGGCCCCGTTGGATTGGGGATCACAGCCGTAGCGGCAGCCGGCCACCACCTTCATGGGCGGCAGCAGTCCGGCGAGGGCGCGCACGGCCGTGGACTTGCCTGTCCCCCGATCGCCAAAGACCATCACTCCACCGATCGTGGGGTCGACGGCCACCAGCAACAACGCCAGCTTCATCTCGTCCTGGCCAACGATCGCGCTGAACGGAAATACCGGTCGCATGCGGACTCGAAAAGGTTCGTGGTGAGCCCTCGTCTGGGCCAATCCACCGTTCCCGACGATAGGATCGGGGACCCCACGTGGCAAGAGCTTTACAGCTCAGGTGTACACTTTTCTTGACACTCCCGTTTCCGCTGCTTATCGTCGGCCAGTGAACCCTCCCGAGCAGGCCCTGACGGCCCCGACGGCACCGGCCCTGGCGACCGAGCGCGCCCAAACGCGAAGCACCGACCAGTCCGTTACTGGACTGAGCCCCGTGGCCGTCGCGCCACCCCCGGCGTGGCACGAGCGTGTCCGCGACCGGTGGAACGCCCTCGTTGCGACCGATAAGTTCCAGCGGTGGAGCGCCCGATTCCCGCTCACCCGCCCGGTGACCATGCGGCGATCCCGGGCGCTGTTCGACGTCGTGTCCGGCTTCGTGTACACGCAAACGCTGCTGGCCTGCGTCGAACTCGACCTGTTCGCCTTTCTCGCCGGCGGTGCACGCACCGTGGAGGAGATCGCCGAGCACACCAACCTGTCGCGGGCCAGCACCGAGCGGTTGCTCAACGCCGCCGTGTCCCTGCGTCTGCTCATGAAGCGTCGGCACGGGCGCTACGCGCTGGGCGCACTGGGCGCGCCGCTGGTCGGCAACACGGGCGTGCTGGCGCTCATTCGGCACCATCGGATGGCGTATCAGGATCTCAGCGATCCCGTCGCGCTGCTGCGCCAAGGCGCCGACTTCCGCACCGAGCTGTCGCGCTACTGGTCGTACGCCGACGCCCCGCGTCCGCAGCAAATCGACGATGCCCGGGTGGCGGCGTACTCGGAGATCATGGCCGATACGCTCCCGCCCGTCGCACACGATGTGCTCGACGCGTACGACCTGTCAAAACACGCGTGCCTGCTCGACGTGGGCGGTGGCGAGGGCGTGTTCCTGTCGCTCGTCGGACAGCGACACCCCCGCCTGCAACTGCGCCTGTTCGACTTGCCGGCTGTGGCCGCGCGGGCGAAAACGCGCCTCGGCCAGGCGGGCTTCGCCGATCGCGTGGACTGCCACGGGGGCAACTTCCACGCCGATGCCCTGCCCACCGGCGCCGACGTGATCTCGCTGGTCCGCGTGCTGCTCGACCATGACGACGAGTCGGTGCTGCGCCTGCTCAAGCGTGTCCGGGCCGCCCTGCCCAGCGGGGGCGTGCTCCTGATCGCCGAGGCGATGGCGGGCGTGAGGGGCGCCGAAACGGTCGGGGACGCCTACTTCTCCTTCTATCTAATGGCCATGGGGAAAGGGCGCGCCCGGCGGGCCTCCGAGCTCCATCAGATGCTGCAGGCGGCCGGATTCCGGCGCAGCCGCGAGGTCTCGACCCGCTTTCCGATCCAGACGGGACTGATCGTCGCCGAAGTCTGACGCGAATCCCGAATAGGATCACATAGAATATTGACAGTCCGTAGTGTCAACCACACGTTACACCCGTGGACACTCTCGCCGTCGTATTCGAACAACCTGAGCAGCTTTCCGTCCGGTCGTTGGAACTCGTTCCCGCCACCGCGACGGATGTGATCGTCGCCATGCGCTGGTCCGGCATCAGCACGGGCACCGAGAAGCTGCTGTTCACTGGCCGCATGCCCCCCTTCCCCGGGCTTGGCTATCCGCTCGTTCCCGGATACGAGGGGGTTGGCGACGTGATCGTGGCCGGCCCGGACTCCGGACGGGAGGTCGGCCAACTGGTGTACGTGGCCGGCTCCCGCGGCTTCACCGAAGCCCGTGGCCTCTTCGGCGGACAAGCCGCGCATGTGGTCGTGCCCGGCGCCAAGACCATCGTGCTGCGCCCGGAGCTCGGCGAGCTCGGGACGCTGTTCGCCCTCGCGGCCACCGCACACCACGTGCTGGGCGACGACCCGGTCGCCCACCCCGAGCATATGCCGCAGCTCATCGTGGGGCATGGCGCGCTCGGCCGCCTGATTGCGCGACTCGTGGTGCGATACGGCGCCCCGGCCCCCACGGTGTGGGAAACGAATCCCATTCGGATGGACGGCGCGCGTGGCTACGAGGTCGTGCATCCCGACAACGATCCCCGCCGCAATTACCGCACGATCTGCGATGTGAGCGGGGCCGATGGCCTGCTCGACACGCTGATCGAGCGGCTCGCGCCGGGCGGCGAGATCTGTCTCGCCGGCTTCTACAGCGCGCCCGTGCAGTTCACCTTCCCGCCCGCCTTTCTCCGCGAAGCGCGCTTTCGCATCGCGGCCCAGTGGAAGGAGCAGGACCTGCGCACCATCGCCGACATGGCGAATGGTGGCACGCTCGATCTGGATGGACTCATTACGCACCGCGAGCCTGCGGCGCGTGCCGCCGACGCCTATTCCACGGCGTTCGGTGATCCCCGTTGCGTCAAGATGATCCTCGACTGGAGAACGGCTGCATGAGTGAAAACGGTACCAGCTCCGCCAACGGCGCCCTGCATCAGTTGCACGCCAGTGTGCGCGACGAAGCGGCCGCGGCCCCGGACGCCGTGCACACCGGACCGGTGACCAAGGAAACGCAGATCATCGCGATCTACGGCAAGGGCGGCATCGGCAAGAGCTTCTCGCTCGCCAATCTCTCCTACATGATGGCGCAGCAGGGCAAGAAGGTGCTGCTCATCGGCTGCGACCCCAAGAGCGACACGACGTCGCTGCTCTTCGGTGGACGCGCCTGCCCCACCATCATCGAAGTGTCGTCGCGGCTCAAACTCGCCGGCCAGCAGGTCTCCATCAGCGACGTCTGCTTCAAGCGTGACGGCGTGTTCGCCATGGAACTCGGTGGTCCGGAAGTCGGACGCGGCTGCGGCGGACGCGGCATCATCCACGGCTTCGAAATTCTCGAGAAGCTCGGCTTCCATGAATGGGGCTTCGACTTCGTCCTGCTCGACTTCCTCGGCGACGTGGTGTGCGGCGGATTCGGCTTGCCGATCGCGCGCGACATGTGCCAGAAGGTGATCGTGGTCGGCTCGAACGATCTGCAGTCGCTGTACGTGGCCAACAACGTCTGCTCGGCCGTGGAATACTTCCGCAAGCTCGGCGGCAACGTCGGTGTGGCCGGCATTCTCATCAACAAGGACGACGGCACGGGCGAAGCCGAAGCGTTCGCCGAGAAGGCGGGCATCCCGATTCTTGCGAAGGTTCCGGCCAACGACGATATCCGCAAGAAGAGCGCGAATTACGAAATCATCGGCTTCCCCGGTGGTGAGTGGGGTCCGCTGTTCGGTGAACTCGCACAGGCCGTCGCCGACGCGCCGCCGGTGCGTCCGAAGCCGCTCACGCAGGACGAGCTGCTTGGTCTGTTCGCGGCGAGTCAGGTCGGTGGCAACGTGGTGCTCGAACCGGCCACCATGTTCGATCTCGTTGGACGGGAAGATGTGGTGAAGCCGTCGCTCGAAGTCGTGTACGACACCGTTTGATCACGAGATCGCGATGAGCAATCCTTCGAGCGGCGAAGTCGTCTACGACGGCGCGGGCAGCACGCCCACGGCGAACGATGCCGACCAGCCCACCTCACGTGCGTTGCCTGTGCTCGACGGCAGCGCGATCAACACCGCCGCGACCACTGCCGACGGACTCGGATGTCACGCCGGTGCCGACGAGATGCTGGCGGCCGCGAAGGCGGCGGGCAAGAGCGAGACGCTCGACCGCTACGCCGCCGATTATCCCAAGGGTCCGCACGATCAGCCACAGAGCATGTGCCCCGCCTTCGGCTCGCTGCGCGTGGGACTGCGCATGCGCCGCACCGCCACGATTCTGTCGGGATCGGCGTGCTGCGTGTACGGCCTCACGTTCACGTCGCACTTCTACGGCGCGCGACGCACGGTGGGCTACGTGCCGTTCAACTCCGAGAGTCTGGTCACGGGGCAGCTGTTCGAAGACATCCGCGATGCGGTGTACAAGATGGCCGACCCCGCGTTGTACGACGCCATCGTGATCACGAACCTGTGCGTCCCGACGGCGTCGGGCGTGCCGCTGCAGCTGCTGCCGAAGGAAATCAACGGCGTGCGCATCATCGGCATCGATGTGCCGGGCTTTGGTGTGCCCACGCACGCCGAAGCGAAAGACGTGCTGGCCGGTGCGATGCTGCGCTATGCGCGCACCGAAGCCGAACTCGGCCCCGTGGCCGCACCGCGCGGTGGCGTGAGCGAGAAGCCAACGGTCACGTTGGTGGGGGAGATGTTCCCCGTCGACCCCATCGGCATCGGTATGATGCTCGAGCCGATGGGACTCGCCGCCGGCCCCGTGGTCCCCACGCGTGAGTGGCGCGAGTTGTACGCGGCACTCGACTGCGTGGGCGTGGCCGCCATTCATCCGTTCTACACCGCGTCGTATCGCGAATTCACCGCCGCCGGTCGCCCCATCGTGGGCTCCGCACCGGTGGGCTACGACGGCACCGAAAGCTGGCTCGAAGCCATCGGACAGATGGCCGGCGTGGCACGCAACCACATCGACGCCGCGAAGAACAAGTTCCTGCCGATGATCAAGGGCGCGCTGGCCAAGATGCCGATCAAGGGCCGCATCACGATGTCGGGCTACGAAGGATCGGAACTGCTGGTGGCGCGACTGCTGGTGGAAAGCGGCGCCGACGTGCGCTACGTGGGCACCGCCTGTCCGCGCACGCCGTACAGCGAAGCCGATCGCGAGTGGCTCACCGCGCGTGGCATTCATGTGCAGTATCGCGCGTCGCTCGAACAGGACCTCGCTGCGCTGCACGAGTTCAAGCCCGACCTCGCGATCGGCACCACGCCGGTCGTGCAGAAGGCGAAGGAGCTCTCGGTGCCATCGTTGTACTTCACCAACCTGATCTCGGCGCGTCCGCTCATGGGCCCCGCCGGTGCGGGTTCCTTGGCCACCGTGGTGAACGCCGCGCTTGGCAACAAGGAGCGGTTCGATACCATGAGCGCATTCTTCGACGGCGTCGGCACCGGCTTCGCGAGCGGTGTGTGGGAAGACGTGCCGCAGGATCATCCCGAGTTCCGTGACCACTACAAGCGCCATCTCGCCAAACTGGCCAAGGCGCGCAAGGCGCAGGAGATGGTCTGATGCTGGTGCTCGATCATGATCGCGCTGGTGGCTACTGGGGCGCGGTGTACGTGTTCACGGCGATCAAGGGATTGCAGGTCGTCATCGACGGACCGGTCGGCTGCGAGAACTTGCCGGTCACGTCGGTGCTGCATTACACCGACGCCCTGCCGCCGCACGAGTTGCCGATCGTCGTCACGGGCCTCGGTGAAGACGAACTCGGACGCAACGGCACCGAAGGCGCGATGCGTCGCGCGCACAAGACGCTCGACCCTGAACTTCCCGCCGTGGTCGTTACGGGCAGCATCGCCGAAATGATCGGCGGTGGTGTCACGCCGGAAGGGACGAACATTCAGCGCTTCCTGCCGCGGACGATCGATGAGGATCAGTGGCAGGCCGCCGAGCGCGCGCTGTACTGGTTGTGGACTGAATACGGCCTGAAAAAGGGCGTCGCGCCCAAGCGTCGCGAGAAGAAGGACGGTGACAAGCCGCGCGTGAATATCGTGGGCACGATCTACGGCACCTTCAATTCGCCGAGTGACCTGGCGGAGATCCGCCGGTTGGTGGAAGGGATCGGCGCCGAAGTGAACATGGTGTTCCCGATGGGCAGCCACCTGGAAGAAGTGCCGCGCCTGGTGGACGCCGACGTGAACGTGTGCATGTATCGCGAGTTCGGCCGCATGCTGTGCGAAGCGCTGGAGCGTCCGTATCTGCAGGCGCCGATCGGCCTGCACAGCACGACGAAGTTCCTGCGCACGCTGGGCGAGATGCTGGGGCTCGATCCCGAGCCGTTCATCGAGAAGGAGAAGCACACGACGATCAAGCCGTTGTGGGATCTCTGGCGCAGCGTCACGCAAGACTTTTTCGGTACCGCCAGCTTCGCGATCGTGGCCAATGAAACGTACGCTCGCGGGGTGCGCCATTTCCTGGAGACGGAGATGGGGCTGCCGTGTACGTTCGCATTCTCCCGTCGTCCGGGGGTGAAGCCCGACAATCAGGCCGTACGCGAAGCGATCCGCACCACGCCGCCGCTGATGATGTTCGGCAGCTATAACGAGCGCATGTATCTGGCGGAAACCGGCGCGCGATCGATGTACATCCCGGCGTCGTTCCCCGGGGCGATCATCCGACGCCATCTGGG
>CANGXK010000135.1 GCA_947457715.1 Gemmatimonadota bacterium | reverse complement strand
GAAGCGGAAACCCTGCTGCGACGGCGCTTGCGCACCGAACTCGATCTGGTCGCCCAAGCGGGCGGGTTGCCCGCACTTTCGTAGCGGACTAGTCTACGCGAGATCCTCTCGCTCGAACCTTCTTCCCAGAGTGCTGCGTGGCCGACCGTCACCTGTTTACGTCGGAGTCCGTTACCGAAGGACATCCGGACAAGATCGCGGATCAGATTTCTGATGCCGTGCTTGATGCCATTCTCGCCAAGGATCCTGCGGCCCGTGTCGCCTGTGAGACATTGGTGACGACTGGCCTGGTGGTGATCGCCGGTGAGATCACCACCTCGGCCTACGTGCCGCTCCCGGACATCGTTCGCAAAACGATCGAAGGGATCGGCTATACTGATGCCACGTTCGGCTTCGACAGCAAGACGTGCGCCGTCATGAGCACCATCGACGCGCAGTCGCCCGACATCTCGCAGGGCGTCGACACCGGCGGTGCCGGCGATCAGGGCATGATGTTCGGGTACGCCACCGACGAAACGGAGGAACTCATGCCGCTGCCGATTCAGCTCGCGCATGCCCTCACACACCGCCTCTCGGCGCTGCGCAAGGACGGCTCGCTGCCGTGGCTCCGCCCCGACGGCAAGGCTCAGGTGTCGGTGATCTACGAAGGCGATCGGCCCGTCGCGGTCGACACCGTCGTAATCTCCACGCAACATGATGAAAAGGTGTCGAATACCAAGCTCCGTCGCGCCATCCTCGACGACGTGATCATGGCATCGATCCCCGAGGAGTACCTGCCCAAGCGGCTCAAGACACATATCAACCCGACGGGGCGCTTCGTGATCGGCGGCCCGCAGGGCGATGCCGGGCTCACCGGTCGCAAGATCATCGTCGACACCTACGGTGGCATGGGGCGTCACGGCGGCGGGGCCTTCAGCGGGAAGGACCCCTCCAAAGTCGATCGCTCCGCCTGCTACGCCGCACGCTGGGTGGCCAAGAACATCGTGGCCGCCAAACTCGCCTCGCGCTGCGAAGTGCAGGTGGCGTACGCGATCGGTGTCGTTCAGCCGGTGTCGGTGTATGTCCAGACCTTCGGCACCGGCGTGGTCTCCGATCGCGCGATCGAGGCCGCGGTCAACGAGGTGTTCGACCTCACGCCGCGTGGCATCACCCGTGATCTGGATCTGCGCAAGCCCATCTATCAAGCGACTGCGGCCTACGGCCACTTCGGTCGCCGTCCCGAGACCGTGGGGCGTGGCCGCTCGGCGCGCACCACGTTCACGTGGGAACGCACCGACCGGGTCGCCGCGCTCAAGCGCGCGATTCGGTGACCCGCGACGGCACAGCACGCGGCACCTCGCGGGCCGCGTGCTGTGCCCCGCCACGCAGGTATCGTTCGTGCAGTCGCCCGCACGCGGAGATCCGATAATGGTTGAAGTCACGGTGGCCCGGCTCGGGCTCGACAGCGCGACCAACTCCTATGTCGTCATTCTGCGGGAACGCGGGGGACGACGCCTCCTGCCGATCTGGATCGGTCAGCCGGAAGCGGAGTCGATCGTCATCCAGATGAATCAGGTCAAGCGCGAACGTCCGCTCACGCACGATCTCTGCAAGACGCTGATCATCGCACTCGGTGGAACCTTGCGCCGCGTGGCCATCACCCGTGTGCAGAAAAGCACCTACTATGCCGAGATGCAGATCGAAGGCCCCACGGGCGTGATCGACGTCGATGCCCGTCCCTCCGACAGCATCGCCATCGCGTTGCGGCTTGATGCGCCGATCTTCGCACCCACCGAACTGCTCACCGCGGTCGAGACTGAGGCCGACGATGTCGACGACGATGTCCCGGTCGAAGCCTCCGACAGCGAATTGACCGCCGAGCAGCTCAAGGCGTATCTCGAAAACCTGCGGCCGGAAGACTTCGGCAAGTTCTCTCCCTGACGTTTACGCATTTCAACCCGATCGTGCTCCGCGTGCCCAAACTCTCGTCGCTCTTCCGATTCTTCGCCGTCACCTTGGTGGCCGCGTCCGCGGTGCAGGCCCAGTCCGCCGCGCGCTCCGTCGAGGGGCGCGTACAGCGGCCGGTGGGAGCCGCGGGCGATTCCACCGGCATGGGCCCGACCGTCGGGACCTGGGTCACGCTGCATCGTGTCGGGAAGGACACGGCCGCACCGATCGACTCCATGCGCACGGACGCACGGGGGGCGTATCGATTCCGCTGGACGCCCTTCGGTGCCACCGATGCCGTGTATTTCGCGTCCACGACGTGGGGGGGCATCGCCTACTTCACGCCGCCGCTCAGGAACGCGGATGCGCGCGGCGATGATGCCGAGATCACGGTGTTCGATACGACGTCGGTGCGCTTTCAGCTCACGGTGAAAGGGCGCCACCTGATTGTCGGCAAGGCCGACACCACCGACTTCCGCACGGTCATCGAGGTCTTCGAGCTGTCGAACGACAGTGTCCGCACGTTGGTTGCAACCGACACGACGTCGCCGATGCCCACCTGGAGCGTCTCCGTGCCCGCGTCGGCGCTCGACGTACGCGCGAATGAAGGCGAGATCTCGCCCGACGCCTTCGTCGCCGGCCCCGGACGCGTGTCGGTGTATGCGCCGATCGCGCCCGGTATCAAGCAGGTGGCCTTCTCGTACAAAGTGCCGAACAGCAGCTTCCCGCTCTCGATGCGCGCCGAAGGCGGCGCCGTCGTGTTCGAGGTCCTCCTCGAAGAACCGCAGGGCTTCGTGACCGGCAAAGGATTCGCCAACGTTGATCCGGTCACGCTCGAAGGACGCAACTTCCGGCGCTTCCTCTCGCAGGACCTGCAGGCGAACGCCGAGATCATCATCGAGCTGCCGTCGTCCGGCGCGTCGGGACGGAATCTGTATATCGCGGGACTGCTCGTCGCGATCGGCATGCTCATGATGGTGGTGCTCATGCGCTCCATGCAGCGCCGCGCCGCGCGCCGTGTCCCGGTGGAGCCCACGCTGCGTCCGCGCGAATCGGATGCCCCCTTGCATGAGCGCATCGCACAGGAAATCGCCGCACTCGACGAAACGTACGCCCGTATCGCCGCTCCCTCGGACAGCGTCCAGACGGCCTATCACACACGCCGCGCGGAGCTGAAGGGCGCGCTCGGTGCCGCGCTTGCCGCCACGGGCGGGCGACGGTAACTTGCGCCCGTCGCGCATTCGGCGCGATGACAACTGATTTCAGAGCGTAGGAAACGGAAACCGGTTCAAAGCCGGTGCGGCCCCGCCACTGTAACGGGATCTGCCGCGCGAAACCATCGCGCGGTAGCAGCGACACTCACGATGCCACTGACCTTCGGGTCGGGAAGGCGAGTGGCGCAACCCGAAGCCAGGAGACGACCCGCGCTCATTCTCGGACGAAGACCCTCGAGGGGGGGCTCGCGCCACGTGTTGCCGTGTGTTTCCAGCTCGGCGTGCACGCGTGCTCGGGCGTCTTCTCGTGGGAGAGGACGCTTTTTTGTATCCTCACCCACGATCGGTACGCCGCGCGCTGTGCATCCTGTGGCCGTTCCTCGGCGCAGTCGCGTGCTCGCGTGCAGAGACCGGTACGGCGGAAACGCGCGACACACTCGCCGTTGACACCGATGACTTCGGTGCACCGCTGCCTTCCGATGCGCGCTTCGCGGCGCGCGTCGTCTCGCTCAACCCCGCGGCCACCGAAGCGATCTTCACCATCGGTGCTGACTCCCTCCTCGTCGGTCGGTCGCGCTGGGACGAGTATCCCGCAGAGGTCGTTCGCGTGCCGGCGCTCGGTGATGGGATCCGCCCGAATATCGAGGCGGTGCTCGCCGCACGGCCGACGCTGGTGGTGCTGTACGCCACCGCGGAAAATCGCTCCGCTGCTGAGGCCCTCCAGCGGGCCGGGGTGCGGACGATCGCGCTGCGGGTCGATCGCATCGCGCACTTCCATCGTATGCTTGCCCTCCTCGGGCGTACGCTTGGCGCCGAGGCCCGCGCCCGCGTCGTCAGTGATTCCGTACGCGCGACGCTTGACCGGGTGCGCGCGCTGACGGCGTCGCTCCCGCGACCGCGCGTCGTATGGCCCGCGTGGGAGTCGCCGTTGCTGGTGATCGGTGGTGGCAGCTATCTCGACGAATTGCTCACGATTGCCGGCGCGGAGAACGTTTTTCATGACATGGACGCGCCGTCGCCGCCCGTGTCAATCGAAGAAATCGCGAAACGGCATCCCGCTGTCGTGATCACCGGTCAGACACGGGGGGCGACGCTGTCCGCCACTCCTTCGTGGCAGGCCGTCCGCGCGGTGCGCGAGCAGCGATTCATCGTGCAGGATCCGTCCGTCACTGGCCGGCCATCCGTGGTCCTCGGGATGGCCGCCGTGCACCTCGCCCTCGCCCTCCATCCCGAGCTGCGGGACGCACTCTCCCGCGACTCGCTGCCGTGACCCGGATGTCGCGCGACCTCGTCGATCACACCACCTCCCCGTGGCTCGCCTGGGGCATCGGTGCACTGTTGCTGGTGCTCGTGGTGGTGCTCGGTCTCTCCATCGGCGCCGTGCCGATCGCGACGCGCGACATCATCGACGCCCTCCGCGGCATCGGTGACCCGTCCACGATCGCGATCGTGCGTGACCTCCGGGCACCACGCGTGCTGCTCGCCGCGCTGGTCGGCGCGGGCCTCGCGAGCAGCGGCGGCGCGCTGCAGGGCACGCTGCGCAATCCGCTGGCGGAACCGTATCTGCTCGGCGTCTCCGGCGGCGCGGCCGTCGGTGCCGTGACCGCGATGGCCTTGGGCGTTGTGCAACCAGCGCTCGTCACGGCCTGCGCCTTCGCCGGGGCGGCCATCGCGACGGTCGTCGTCACCGCTATCGCGCGCGTCGTCGGGGGCAGTGCGGATACCAAGCTGCTGCTCATGGCCGGCGTCGTCGTGGGGGCCTTTGCCAACGCCGCGATTCTGGTGGCGCTCGCCGACGCGCCGCCGGAGCGTCTGCGCGGCGCCCTCTTTTGGATGATGGGATCGGCGGCCGATGCCACGTGGCCCGCTGTGGCACGTTGCGCCGGTGCGCTCCTGCTGCTGGGCGGTATCCTCGTGTGGCGTGCACGCGATCTCGACGTGCTGTCGCTGGGCGATGAACCCGCCGCCGCACTCGGCGTCGACGTCGATCGGGTCTCGCGCCAGCTGTTTCTCGTGGCATCGTGGCTCGCCGCGGCAACGGTGGCGGCCGCCGGCCTCATCGGATTCGTCGGCTTGGTCGTGCCGAACATCGCGCGCGCGCTCGGTGCGCGGCAGCATCGCCCGATGTTGCTCATGAGTGCGCTTTACGGGGCTGTGCTGCTTGTCGCCGCCGATCTGCTCGCGCGCACGCTGCGCGCTCCCGCTGACCTGCCGCTTGGCGCGGTCACCGCGCTCGTCGGCGTGCCCTTCTTCCTGCTCCGTCTCCGGCGGTTGGCCGCATGACCGGAGCCACGCGCCCAGAACCGCAGGGATCACCGCTCGCGTTCGACCACGTGAGCGTTCGCTACGCCGGTCGGCCCACCCTCGCGCTCGATTATGTCTCGGTGTTGGCCGAACCGGGAAAGATGACCGCCGTCGTCGGGCCGAACGGCAGCGGCAAGAGCACGCTCGTGCGCACGTTGCTGCGCCGCGTGCCCCTGGAATCCGGTCGCGTCTCGGTGGGCGGTGTGGATGTGGCGTCGCTCGATGCGCGGGAGGTCGCGCGTCGGATTGCCATCGTGCCGCAGCGCGAAGAGCCGGTGCTGCCGCTGCGCGTCGAGGAGTTCGTGGCCCTGGGCCGACACGCCCGGCGCAGCGCGTTCGGCGGCATGAGCGCCGACGATCACGCGGCGGTCGAACGCGCCGTCGCGCGCGCGGGGATTGCCGATGCTATCGGTCGCCGTACCGACACGCTCTCCGGCGGCGAGTGGCAGCGCGTACGCATCGCCCGCGCGCTGGCGCAGGCGGCGCCGGTGCTCGTGCTCGACGAGCCCACCACCTTTCTCGACATCGCGCATGAGATGGCCGTCTTCGAACTGCTCGATGGGCTCGCCCAGCAGGGACAGACGGTCTTGCTCGTGAGTCATCAGCTCAACCTCGTGGCGCGCTTTGCGGCGCACATCGTGCTGCTGCATCGCGGAACCGTCGCCGCGGCCGGTGACGCCGCCGCCGTCATGCGTGGCGAGATTCTCGAGCGCGTGTATGAATGGCCGCTGGTCGTGACGCGCGATCCCGCCGTCGGGGCGCCGGCGTTGCTCCCGCTGCGCGGCAGCGGTCGCACTCGCGAGCGTCCCTCGTCGTGAGCATGGCGGCGCTCCTGCTGGTCAACCTCATCGCGTCACTGAATCAACCGCCCCGCGATACCACGACCGTCTGCGTGACCGATGCGCGAACGCGCGCGCCGTTGATCGGCGTCATGCTCACGGTGCGACCAACGCGTGCAACGGGTCGGGTGTTGCCCGTCGCCGCACGGCGGCTCGACCGGGCGTGTGCGGCCGTTCGCGTGAGCCGCACCGACAGCGTGCACGTCGCCCGCGCCGGGTACGCCGCGCGCGTCGTCGCGGGTGCACCGGCTTCGGGTGCACCGGCTTCGGGGGCACCGGCTTCGGGGGCACAGGCCCCGGGTGACATGCGGCGCGATGGGGATACCCTCTGGGTGTCGCTCCTGCCGCTCGATGCCACGAGCGCGGAGCGTACCGCCCAACAGCGTGCCGCTCAGCAGCGTGCCGCTCAACAGGGTGCCGCTCAGCAGCTGGCCCCCGTGCGCGTCACTGCGGCCCGCACCGCCAATGTGTCCGGTGACATGGCGGGCACCGCGCGCACCGCCGGTCGCACGAGCGCCACGCTGACCACGGCCGACGCCCGCATCGCCGGCGCGTCCACGGTGAATGCCGTAATCGCACTCATGCCGTACACCAACCTGCGCACGGCCCGTGGCGAGTCCGGGTTGTCGCTGCGTGGCGCGCGTCGCGAGCAGGTCGCGATCACCCTCGACGGCCTGCCGCTTAACGATCCCGCCACCGGCATGGCCGACGTCTCCGACATTCCGCTGGCCGGGCTGCAATCGGCCACAGTGGCCCTTGGCGCCGATCCGGTCGGCACCGGGGCCGGTGCCACCGGTGGCGTGTT
>CANGXK010000134.1 GCA_947457715.1 Gemmatimonadota bacterium | reverse complement strand
CGGATATGCTGCTCGCGCCGGATCTGACGACGTTTCAGATCTTTCCCTGGGGGGAGCCGGCGGCGCGCGTGGGGCGGCTGATCTGCGACGTGAACCGCCCAGACGGCACGCCGTTCGAGGGGGATCCGCGCCGGGTGCTCAAGCGGCAGGTGGCGCGCGCGGCCGCACTGGGCTACGTGATGAACGCCGGTATGGAGGCGGAGTTCTTTCTTTTCAAGCCGACCGCCGACGGACGTCCGGCCACCGACACCCATGACGTGGGTGGGTATTTCGATCTGGCCCCGATGGACCTCGGTGAGGATGCGCGCCGCGCGATCGTGGATGCGCTCGAGCAAATGGGGTTTGAGGTGGAGGCGGCGCACCATGAAGTGGCGCACGGTCAGCACGAGATCGATTTCCGCTATGCCGATGCCCTCCGCACGGCCGACAACATCGCGACGTTCCGTTTTGTCGTGAAGCAGGTGGCGCGGCGGTTCGGGTTGATCGCGTCATTCATGCCGAAGCCGGTCTTCGGACAGAATGGCAGTGGTATGCACACGCACCAGTCGTTGTTTTCGGGGGGGCAGAATGCCTTTTGGGATCCGCAGCGTGAGTGGGCGCTGAGCCTGACGGCGCTGCACTACATCGGCGGTCTGCTCAAGCACGCCCGTGCCCTGTGCGCGGTGACGAATCCGTTGGTGAATTCCTACAAGCGCCTCGTCCCCGGATTTGAGGCGCCGGTGAACGTGGCGTGGAGCATGCGCAACCGGTCACCGATGATCCGTGTGCCAGAGCGGCGCGGCACCGGCACGCGACTCGAACTGCGCACGCCGGATCCGAGTGCCAATCCGTATCTTGCGCTGACCGTCATGCTGGCCGCGGGGTTGGACGGCATCGAAACCCGCGCTGACTGGCGCGAGCCGGTGAACACGAATATCTGGGAGATGTCGTTTCGCGAGCGCCGCCGGCTGCGCGTCGACGACTTGCCGCAGGATCTCAGTGAAGCCTGCGACGAGCTGGAAAAGAACGATGTGATGCGGGAGGCGCTCGGTGAGCACGTGACCGAGCAGTTTCTGGCGGCGAAGCGATCGGAGTGGCGCGATTACAATCAGCAGGTGAGTGCGTGGGAGCTCGAGCGCTACCTCGCGAAGTACTGAGCTTTTTCCCCTGGGAGATGTGATGAGCGTTCGTTCGTTGTTCGCGCGGGCCGATGAGGTGTTGGCGCAGCGCTATCCGTTTGTGCTGCCTGCCTTGGCCTATGACGCGAAGGCCATCGAGCCGGCGATCGATGCGCAGACGATGACCATTCACCACGACCGCCATCATGCGGCGTACGTGACGAATCTGAACAAGGCGCTGGAGGCGTTTCCCGATCTGCATCAGTACACGCTCGGCGAGCTGCTGATGGGGCTGCGCAAGTGGCCGACGGCGGTGCAGACGGCGATCCGCAACAATGGCGGCGGTCACGCCAATCACGCGCTGTACTGGGGACTGCTGGCGCCGGGGAGCGCGACGTCGGCTGCGCCGAGCGGCCAGCTGAGCGAGATGATCGTGCGCGATTTCGCCACGCTCGACGCGTGCAAGGCGGCGCTCAAGGCGGCCGGGCTGGCGCAGTTCGGATCCGGGTGGGCGTGGCTGGTGAAGACGGCCACGAGCCGGCTGGTGGTGCGCGGACTCCCGAATCAGGATTCGCCGCTGCTGGAGGGCGAACTCCCAATCGTCGGTCTCGATGTCTGGGAGCACGCGTACTACCTGAAGTACCAGAACCGTCGCGCGGACTATCTCGACGCGGTGCTGACGCGCATCAACTGGGATGTGGCGAGCGCGCAGCTGAAGCGGTGATTCCACTACCCCAAACTTGGACTCAAAACCCACCACTCACGTGAGTCTCGGGTTTTGAGTCCAAGTTTCGAGTCGTGCGTTCATGGCGTCGGGATCAGCCGCCGCCGAAGCCGAATCGGCGTCCGCTTTCGCCCAGCGTGCCGAAGCGCTGATTGACGACGGTGTTGTAGATCGATCCGAAGGTGTAGCCGATGCCGACGAAGGTGTTGTAGCGGAAGTTCGTCTGCAGCTGCTGGCGCTGCGTCAGAATGTCGCGCTCCGATTGGACGTTGCGGGCAATGTAGATCTGGTCGCGCACGCGCGACGCCGACCCGCGGAAGTTCAGCGAGAATCCGCGGCCAAGGCGCAGGTCCACGAAGCCGGAGAGGGTGAGCAGGTTGCGCTGGGGGTCGTGCAGGTAGTGCGATCCTTCGAGGGACAGATTGGTGTTGCCCCACTTCTGGCGCTGCGTGGTCGCGATCAGCAGCGAGTGATTGCCGCGCGTTTCCCGGTCCTGATCGAAGACAGTCGTGCTGTTGTACTGGTAGTGATTGATGCCGAGCGTATACAGCAGGGTGAGCTGGCGGCGGGTGGCTTCAGTCCACGGGAAGATGTTGTACTCGAGGGCCGGTGCGAGGCGCAGCGAGGCCTTCTGGTTCAACACTTCGCTGAACCCGCCGGAGACCTTGAGTCCGGCCGTGAGATGCCCCGTGAGGGTCTTGCCGAACAGGGCGTTCACAGACGAGGCACGCTGCAGCACGATCACCGAGACGGTGTCGCGCAGCGCCGGGTTGCTGCTGTTGGCGATGAAGATCTTGAAGTCGCGTTCGTTGTAGCTGGCACTGCCGCCGAGATTGATTTTCCACTGCTCGGTGGTCCGCGCGGCGGAGATCGAGGTCGAGAGATTGGTCGACTTCACGAGTTGCTCGCCGCTGGCGGCGATGTTGCCGTCGATGCGGTAGAGCCAGAAATTCCACTTGTCTTTGACGTTGCGCGGGTTCACCTGCTGCGGTGCGGGTCCCCCGGTCAGCGAGAGACGCAGTCGCGAGGCGATCGGGGTGCGCGCGATATACGGGGCGAGGCCCAGCTGAAAGGTGCGCACGAGTTCGCGCCGCACGCGGTCATCGGCATCGTTCGGCAGCGTGTTGATCACGAGCGTGTCGGTCTTGCCGGCGTAGTTCTTTTGGCCGAGGAAGTTGACGGTGATCTCGCGGCCGCCGTTGCCGGCGTTGAGGCTGGTGAGCAGGAGATGCACATCGCTGTCGAAGCGATCGCGCACCCAGTTCACGAAGCCGAGTTCCTGCACGAAGAAGTCGCGATCGCATCCACGCACGCCGCCCTGGCAGTCGAGATACACCCGCAGCGCAGACTTGAGAATCGTATCCTGCATGGCGGTTGCGCCGCGCGCGGAGGCTGGCGGCCCGCCGGGGCGACCGCTTCCCGGCTGCGCGGGCAACGCCGCCGGGGCGGCGAAAGCAAACAACAAGACGAGCGAACGATATACAGAGCGCATGCGGTGGTTTCGCGAGTGGATTGGGGCACGCAACAAAAAAGAGGGCATCGGTTGGCGATGCTCTCTGTTACAGGCAATAGTCTGTCAACTTAGACCGGTCGGTCCTAGTTGTCATTCCAGAAAACAGAAAACTCTGACATGGCGCGTGCGAGTATGATTTTGTGATGCTGATCTTCGATCCGAAGCCGGTTGTCCTCACCGGTCACGTGGTGCGTCTCGAGCCCCTTGGTCCTGCGCACGCCGCGGGACTGCTGGCGGCGGGGCACCACGAGGAGTTGTGGCGCGTCACCGTGCAGCCGCCGCTGGTGTCGGCCGACGCGGTGACGCGCTATCTCGCGCAAGCGGCCGAGCAGGCGGCGCGCGGCGACGAAGTGCCATTCGCGATCGTGTCGTGCGAGACGGGCGCGGTGCTCGGCTCGACGCGCTGGATGGATATTTCTCGCCCGCACCATCGCGTGGAAATCGGCGGTACGTGGCTCGCGCCGAAAGCGCAGCGCACGCTGGCGAACACGGAAGCCAAGTACCTGCAGATGGTGCAGCTATTCGAGGTGCTGGGCGCGGTACGGGTGCAGTTCAAGACCGATCTGCGCAACACGCAATCGCAGCGGGCGCTCGAGAAGCTCGGCGCGATCCGTGAAGGCGTGCTGCGGCGACACATGGTGGTCCGCGACGGCTTCGTGCGCGACAGTGTGTACTACGGCATCACGGACGTCGACTGGCCGGGCGTGAAGCGTCGGCTGCAGGAGCGGATGGCGGCGAACCGCACCAGCAACAGCAAACAGCCAGAACACGGATAAGACGGATTTCACCGACAACGCACAGATAAGCCAACGGCGCTTTTTGCCTATCCATGTAATCCGCGAAATCCACCATCATCCGTGTTCCAGCGGTTGCTGTTCCCTGATGCTGTTCGCTGCGGCCGACGGAATCAGGTGCGTGGCGCGCCGCGACCGCCGCAGCCCTAACCACACACCGTGAGACTCCGGCCAGAGTGCGCCCCGCCATGCCGGCATCCCGAATTCGAGGTAATGGCGCGACATTGCTCTGGTCGTCCCGCGCCCTTCTCCTCCCGATCGCCTCCGTCCCTCCGCCATGACGCTGATCCTGCGTTCTACCACGCTGCTCGCTGCCGCCGCCTTTTCGCTGTCGTCAACGGCGCGGGGGCAGGCGCCTACGCCGCGCCCCGTGCGCGGATCGAGCGCAGCGATGGCGCCGTATGCGGTGCCGGAGGCGGCCGCGCTGCTGCCGTGGTCGCAGCAGATCGCCATTCGCGAAGACTGGCTCACCAAGCGGCATGCGTTGCTGTTGCCGATGATGCGGCGCCACAAGATCGGGATGTGGATCGTGGTGAACGAGGAGTTCCACGACGACCCGCTGTCGCAGTACGTCGCCCCGCCCCGCCCGTATACGGGCAATCGCGACTTCTTCGTGTTCGTCGATGCCGGCGAGCAGGGGCTCAAGAAGTTCGCGATCACGGCGTACACCGAGGAGAATCTGGCGCGCTTCTTCGACGCGCCGTTCACGGAGCCCCGCCCGCCGGCCACCACCCTGCGTGATCTGTATCAGCAATACAAGCCGGCCACGGTGGGCCTCGGCATTCGTGGCCGCCGCGGGCAGACGCGGTCACTGGGCTACGACGCCTATCGCTTCCTGGCCGAAACGCTTGGCGAGGACGCCGAAAGGACGTTCGTGAGTGCGAGTGATCTGATCGAAGAGTACCTCGACACCCGGCTACCGGAGGAGATGGAGCACTACCGCGCGGCGGTGTCCGTCACGGAGGCGATCGTGAAGCGGGCGCTGTCGAATGCGGTGATCACGCCGAATCGCACCACGGTGGGCGATGTGCGCCGGGCGCTGTTCGACATGCTGGGCGCCGCTGGTGTGCGCACGTGGTTTCAGCCCGACCTCCGCGTACAGCGCACAGGCGAGGACATCGCGACGTCACGCGGTTTCCTGGCCGTGGCGCCTGAGAGCACCGTGGTTCGCCATGGCGACGTCGTGCACGTGGACTTCGGCATCAGCTACATGGGCTTCGATACCGACTGGCAGAAAATGGCGTACGTCCTGCAGCCGGGTGAGCGTGATGTGCCGGACAGCTTCAAGCGGGCCATGGCGAACACCAACACGTTGCAGGATGCGGTCATGCTGCGTCATGCGCGGCCGGGTGTCACCGGCGGATCAGTGTTCACGAATACGATGGTCGAGATGAAGCAGCGCGGCATCGAAGCCATGGTGTACTCGCATCCCATCGGGACGCAGGGGCACGGGCTCGGCGCGTCGATCGACTTCCGCAGTCCGCTGCGCAGCGACACCACGGCGCAGAACTCCCGACTGCGACTGGGTTCGTACATCTCCATCGAACTCAACACCGCCACGCCGATTCCTGAGTGGAACGGCAAGAAACTGTTCGTGATGATGGAAGACGATGCGTATCTGACCGAGCAGGGTTTTCGCTTCTTCCGGCCGCGTCAGGAGTCGTATTACCTGATCAAGGCATCGGGCAACGCGATGTAGCGCGGCCCGATGCGCCGGGGCTCAGTAGGCGTAGCCGAAGATGATGTTCATCTCGTCGCTGGAGAGCAGCCCGAAGCCGATGGTGCGGTTGGTCACGTTGTTCCAGGTAACCACCGAGACGAGCGCATCGCCGGGTTGCAGCACGATCGGCGTGTCGAAATTCGTGAAGTCCGGGTGCTCCCAGTCGGTGTTCACGTAGACCATCGTTTCGGTGCCGTCGGCCCGGCGCACGCGGATCTCGTAGCGCTCGCCCATCGAGTGCATGTGCGACGTGAGGCCCAGTACGGTCGTGCGCACCGACATGGGAAACACGGTGCGCACGGTGGTGCGCTGCTTCGGCGGCAAGGAGAAGCTGGCGTTGGCGAGATTGAGCGTGCGGGCCACTGTCTGCACCTGCGCACGATCCGCCGTGTAGAGATTGGCGAACGCTTCGCCCGCAAGATTGATCGGCGCGCGATTCACGTAATGCACGTTGACGTCGAGCGACGTATTGGCCGGCAAGCGGAGCGCCACACCGGGAGGAAACCGGTAATCGAAGTCCTGCGTCATCGCGCCCGCAAAATACACGTGGCAGGCCATGGGCAGCATGTTGACGATGTTCAGCGACCCATCGGTGTTCCGGACGTCGCGCACGGCGTTGGCGGGTGGACGCAAATTGCAGGGGAACGCGGTTCGGCTCTCGTCGAACGTGTACAGCAGCAGGTGGTGACTGCCCGGACGCATGCGCGACTGAATGCGCGTGACGTAGAGGTCCGTGGCGTTGCCGAGGCGGCGATACACGAAAAGCTCCCGCTCGGAGCCGGGGGACACCGAGAAGCTGTCGACCTTGAGCTGCAGTCCTGCCGCTGTGGGGGCGGCGAGCGGGGTGAAGCTCGATGCCTGCAGGCGGACGTCGGCGAGCACCGCCGTGTCGACTACGTGTCCGCTGCGGGGCGCGCCTGCTTCGATCCAGCGGCGCACGTACTCGAGCTGACCGGCGGTGAGGCCCTTGGTGGTGCCCATCGGCATGAGCTGGCCGTAGTCGCGGCTGTGGTGGCCGGGAATCCACGAGAGCTTGTGGTACAGCAGCGAGCTGTCGGCCCGGTATGGCTTGACCCGGGACACGCCATCGGCCCGTGCGATCTGCTGGGTGGAGCCAACGCCGACCAGCTGCAGGTACGCGGAGTCGCTGGTGAGCACCAGCTGGGACTGTCGGGCATTCGCATCGCCGGTGCGATGACAGGAGACACACGACGGATCGAGAATGTCGCGCTGGATCCGGGCAAACGTGCCGCTGGCGGCGCTG
>CANGXK010000133.1 GCA_947457715.1 Gemmatimonadota bacterium | reverse complement strand
TTCGTGCTGGCGATGCCGGGCATGCTGCCGATCATCGCGTCCTACGCGGCCTTCGGCGCGGCCGGCGCGCAGACGGCGAACGGCAAGGGCGCCTTACCCATGCCGGTGTTGGTGCTCGGCGTGGTCGCCACCGTGGTGCTCGGCCTGCTCTTCGCGCGCATGACGGAGCGGGCCCTCCGCGAGGGATGATCCAGCGGGGTGAGTATCCGGCGCGTAAGCTGGAGTTACTCTCCACGTTCGCTGATTGTCTTTCACGTGATGCCGACCATGCCCGTTGCACCGTTCGTTATTCGTTCGCGTCGGGGGGCTGCCGCCCTGCTGTTCGCTTCGCTCGCCGTTGGCTGCACCGGGCCGTCCCGCCCCACGGGGCGCAAGGACGGCGCCGCTACGGCGAGCGTGATTGGCACGCCGTCGGTGGGACCACGCAGCGGCTCGGTCATGGTCGTGGGCGGCGGCCAGCAGGGACCGGAAATCTTCGCGAAGTTCATCGAACTCGCCGGCGGCCCCAATGCGCTCATCGTGGACGTGCCGACCGCGGGTGGCGATTCCATCGACACCTCCGACGGTGGGCGCGGTCTCAAGAGCGCCGGGGCGCGCAATGTGGTGGTGTATCACACGACCAGTCGCGCGGTGGCCGACGCCGACAGCTTCGTGGCAAAGATCGAGAATGCGCGCGGCGTGTGGTTCGGCGGCGGGCGGCACTACCGGCTGGTGAACTCGTATGCCGGCACCAAGTCGGAGCGCGCCTTCCAGGCCGTCCTCAATCGCGGTGGCGTGGTGGGCGGCTCGTCGGCCGGTGCGTCGATTCTTGGCGATTATCTCGTGCGCGGCGCGCCGTCCAACGACAATCGCCTTTTCAATCATCCGCAGTACCTCAAAGGTTTCTCGTATCTGCGCGGCGTCGCCATCGACCAGCACGTCGTCGCACGAGAACGACTCCCCGACCTGCACGACTCACTCACGTCGCGACGCCCCGACCTGCTGGGCATTTCCGCGGACGAAGGCACCGCGTGGGTCGTCCGCGGTGACAGTGCCGAGATCATCGGGCGTAACAAGGCCTTCGTGTACAATGGCCGCGACGCCAACGAGGCCGGCAAGCCGTTCCTCACGTTACGCCCGGGTGACCGCTACAACCTGGCCACGCGGCGCCTGGTCTCCCGCGCCATCGACGCGACGACGCTCACGCAGGCGTTCGTGGACAACGTCTTCGCCTCGTACGACGAGCGATCGAGCGGCGGCGCCACGGTGCTCGTGGCACAGGACGGCCAGGTGCTGGTGAACCGCGCCTACGGCATCGCCGTGCAGCGTCGTTTTACGCCCGAAACCGGTGCGCCGAACTTCGCCCTCGGCAGCTTATCGACGGTGCTGAACGCCGCTCTCGCCCCCGACAGCACGGGACGCATCACGGCGGCGGCGGTCCGTCGCGTAACGAATGTGGGTGGCGCGCAGCGCCTGGCATACGACAGCACCACCAAGCGGTGGAGCGGCACGGTCGACGATCTCTATCGGTTCGATCACGGACGATCGGCGCTGACCGCCGAACCCAAGGGATTCCAGATCGACACCGACCGTGGCGAGGTCGTGCAGCGCGCGTTTGGGATCAGCGAGGGACGACGATCGGCGTGGGTACGCTATCCCGGCCGGAAGACGACAATCATCATTCTCACGAACGATGATCGCTTTGATGCGAGATTGGCCGCCGACCGGATTGCCGACCGGTTGCTTGCCCGATGATGTGCCGTGTAACGATCACCGTGGGCACGACTGCGCTGTTCACCCTCGCGCTATCCGCCAACGCGTCCCTCGGGGCGCAATCCGCGCGGGCTGTATTCGAGGTGCCGACTTGGGCCTTTCCGACCCCGCCCACGCCCGCAAAGAGCGCAGCCCCCACGCCCGCAAAGAGCCCAGCCCCCACGCCCGACAGCGTGGTGCTGCACCGCGTGCCGAACTCCACGCGCCGCTACACCATGAAGCAGGTCGCCAACGGCTTCGACATTCCCGATTGGTTTCCAGCAGCGCATGCCCCCATGCCACCGTCGGTGCAGTACGGCGTGGCACCGAATGCCCGCGCGTGCGGATTCTGCCATCTGCCGGACGGCCAGGGGCGCCCTGAGAATGGCACGCTGGCGGGATTGCCGGCGGAGTACACCATCCGGCAGGTGGCGGCGTTCAAGAACGGCACGCGACTGTCGGCCAATCCGGCTGTCAACACCAACAGCATGCACACGGTGGCCAAGTGGGTGGCCGATTCCGATGTCGTGTCGGCGGCACGCTACTTCGAGACGCTCACGCTCAGCCGCCGCAATCGTGTCGTGGAAGTGCGTCAGGTCCCCAGGACGCGCATCGAAGGCATGCTGTACGCCTACGCCGACGCGGGCACCGAACCGATTGACGGTCGCCTGATCGAGGTGCCGGAAACGTTTGCGCGGCATGAACTGCGCGATCCCGGCGTGCCGTACATCACGTACGTTCCGGTCGGGAGCATCGCGCGCGGACGCCGGCTCGCCACGCGCGGCCCAGCCGGACCCGCGACGTCGTGCATGGCGTGCCACGGTGCCGACCTGCTCGGCAAAGACGCCGTGCCGCCGATCGCCGGACGCTCGCCGTCGAACCTGTTGCGGCAACTGATCAACTTCCGCACCGGGGCCCGACACGACGCCGCCAGCGCGACCATGGTGCCCGTCGTGGAGAAGCTGACAGTGCCTGACATGGTCGCGCTGGCCGCGTACGCGGGGTCGCTGGCGCCGAAGCGCTGAGCGACCGGGCAGACGCCCCTACTTCTTCTCGATCGCGTCCCGCACGTCGAGCAGTATCTCGAAGTACAGCTGTTCACGGCGATAGGCGAAGTCGAGCGACGCCATCGCGGAGGGATCGGCCGTTTCCTTGGCACGATCGAACGCTTCGCGGTACATCTCTTCGAGATTGTTCAGGATCCGTTCACGGGAACGCGACATGCGCAGGCCCTCGAGGGCTTTGTGGGTAAGACGGGGCGGAAGGTCATCGGGGGTCACCGTGCTTTCCTCGGTGTCGAGGAACCTGGTCAGCTGATCAAAGATCATCCGACGACCGCGATCCGGGAGATTCACAGGAGGAGTGATGACAGGCAGAACCGGGTGAACCGCTTCGAGATCTTCGCACGGGACGAATACCGCTGCGTGTACTGCGGACTCGTGCACGAACTGGAGGCTCTGAGCGTCGACCACGTCCAGCCGCGGATGCGCGGAGGCGACGGGTCTCCCGGCAACGTAGTGACCGCCTGTAGGGGCTGCAACACGGCCAAGGCGGGCCGTGCGCTGGCGCCCTTTCTGGCCGAGTCGCCCGAGGCCCGGCGGAACTTCTTTCAGCTGGCGCGGTATGTACACGCAAGGCATTTGAAAGCGGTGGCCGAGGAGCTTGCGCGCCGGGGCGTAGTGATGGCCTCAACGGAGCTCGTGGAGGGGGTCCGAGGGCTGCGCAGCTCTGAGGCCATCGCGAATATCTTGCAGCAGTTCGAGGACGCACCATCCCGTACCGCACCGACCAGACAGCAGGACCCCAAGGGGACGTAGCCGGGACGATGGCATTGGGCGAGACTGAGTCTCGCCCTTTTTGTGGCACACACTCAAAACCGACCCAACAGAACCGCAGATGAATAACGTCAAGGTGTTCGTACTCATGGCGGGGCTCACCGCCCTCGTCGTCGCCATCGGGCAGTCGCTCGGCGGCGGAACGGGAGCGAGCATTGCCCTGCTGATGTCGGCCGCGATGAACCTCTTCATGTACTGGGGCTCGTCGGGCATGGTGCTGCGCGCGTATGGCGCGAAGGTGGTCACACCCGCCGAGGCGCCCGATCTCTATGAAATGGTGGACCGGCTGCGCCAGCGCGCCGGATTGCCCATGCCGACGGTCGCCATCGCTCCACAGGAGCAGGCCAACGCGTTCGCCACCGGCCGCAATCCGGAGCATTCGGTGGTCTGCGTGACGCAGGGCATCATGCGCACACTCACGAAGGACGAACTGGAAGGCGTGATCGCGCACGAGCTCGCGCACATCAAGAACCGCGACATGCTCTTGCAGACGATCGCGGCGACCATGGCGGGCGCGATCAGCAACCTCGCGCAGTTCGCGTTCTTTTTCGGCGGCCGCAGCGACGACGAGGACAGCCATCCGATCGCCGGTATCGCCATGCTGATCGTGGCACCGATCGCGGCAATGCTGATCCAGTTCGCCATCAGCCGTCAGCGGGAGTTCAAGGCCGACGCCGTGGGTGCTGAGATCAGCGGCCGTCCGTTGTCGCTGGCCAGTGCGCTGACGAAGCTGGAGAACGGTGCGCGACGCATTCCGATGCACGTGTCGCCGAGCGCGGCGCCGCTGGCAATCGTGAATCCGCTGGCCGCCTTCAGCATGCGCGGCGCCAGCAAGTTGTTCAGCACGCACCCTTCGACGGCTGACCGAGTCGAGGCACTGCAACAGCTCAGTCGGGGATAAGCAGTTGCGGGCGGGATTGATTCGCGCGGGGAGCGACTCAGTCCCGCAGGAGTGCCATCACGATCTCGGCGACGATCAACAACACGATGGCCATCTCCAGTGTCTCGCTCCGCAGTGCCATCGCCTCGCTGTTCAGCATGGCGTAGGTATCGCGCAGAATCGCCAGCTTGCGATCGATCCCGGCGCGCCAGGCTCGCCCGCGGAACAACTCGAGTGCGGCGGAATACACACGCGCCAGATATACGTCATCGGTGACCTTGAGCGCGTTCTCCACGCGTTCCACCAGCTCCGTGGAATCGGCCACCTGCGCCTGCAGGCGTGACAGGAGGGCAGCGAACCGGCGGCCGGGAAACACCGATCGCCGCGCGCGCGCCGCTTCGATCGCATCGTAGAGCCGGGGCAGTTCCGCGTCGAGCTGGGCGTCGTAGTAGCGCAGTTCGAGCAGCTGCGCATTCGCGAACTCGAGGATGTACTGCAGGTCGGTGTCCTCCTCGCGCGGCTCCACCACGAGGGCGTTCTCCCAGGTCAGCAGGGCGAGGTCATCACCGTAGTAGGTGAACCGATGCGGCAGCAGCTCGCGCCGGGCCTCGGCGCTGAGCGGGCGGGTTTCGTTGAGCAACAGCGGGACGACATCCAGCGAGGCGAGCGCCGCCGCCGACAACGGGGTGCCATGTTCGTCGGTGATCCGCGTGACGCGAAAGACCGTGTAGTCCTCATGGACGTCGGCGACGGCCGGCCGGTCGATGGCCGGCTGCATGCGCTCGCCAAGCACCTTCAGCTGCGCGTGCACCAACGCGGTGATCCCGGGGTGGTGCTCGAGTCGCTGGCCGAACGCCGTGAACTCTTCCCAGGAGCAGGCGCCGGTCGTCCGCACCCGCACGCGGATCGACACCACCCCGAAGTCGAAGATCCGGGCCGACAGCTCCACGACATGAGCGGTGTCCTCGACCAGCAGGACATCGCTGCCGAGCGACACCGTGACGGGCGGATTGCTGATCTGCAGGGCCTGCCCCTCGCCGTGCATCGGACGTACCCGCTCGGGCGCGCTGGTCGACAGCAGGGCCAGCGCCCGGTCGAGGTCGATGGCGTATCCCACGTCAAACAGCCGATACGCGATGGCGGATCCGAGGACGGTGAGCATACCAGAATCTAGCGCATTCGGACTGCCCGCGATCTGCCCTCGCCCCCCCAGCCTCAAGTCGCTAGCGTGCAGGCATGTCACCAATCTCTGCCCTGCCCGATACCCCGGATCCGCTCGTCGCCACCAAAGACTTTGCGCACCCGGAGCGCCTCGTCAGCACCAACTGGCTGGCGGCGCATCTCGATCACCCGTCGCTGCGCCTGCTCGAGTGCAACGAGGACGTGCTCCTATACAGCGTGGAGCACATTCCGGGCGCCCAGAAGCTTGACTGGCATATCGACCTCAACGATCAGGTCGAACGTGACTATATCGCGCGCGCCGCGTTCGAGTCGTTGCTGCGCGCCAAGGGCATCGACGACAGCACGACGGTCGTGTTCTACGGCGACAAGAACAACTGGTGGGCCACCTACGCGTTCTGGGTATTCCAGCTGTTCGGTTTCGACAACGCGGTCATACTCGACGGCGGTCGCGCCAAGTGGCTGACCGAAGACCGGCCGACGACCACCGACGTGCCGTCGTTCCCGCCCACCGGCTACACGGCGCGCGAGCGCAACGATGTCGCGATTCGCGCCTTCATCGATGACACGCGCGCGCATATGCAGGCCGGGAAACCGATGATCGACGTGCGCTCGCCGCAGGAATACACCGGCGAGAAGCTGCACATGCCCGATTATCCGCAGGAGGGCACACTGCGGGGCGGACACATCCCGGGAGCCCGTAGCGTTCCGTGGGCACGCGCTGCGGCGGCGGATGGGTCGTTCAAGTCGGCCACCGAACTGCGGGCGATTTACGAAGGCGAACTCGGACTCGCACGCGGCGACGACGTGGTCACCTATTGCCGGATCGGCGAGCGCTCCTCGCACACGTGGTTCGTACTGACGTACCTGTTGGGCTTCGAGAAGGTTCGCAACTATGATGGGTCGTGGACGGAGTGGGGCAACGCCGTCCGTGCCCCAATACGCCAGGGAGAAAAGCCGTCATGAGCGAAGAGCAACTGAAGGACACCACGGCGAGTCCGGTGGTCGGCAAGCCGCCAGCCACGGTGCAGATCACGTGGGCCGGCGATCATGAGTTCGAAGGCGTGCGCCTGTCCGGCGGCCCCGCCATCCACATGGACTCCAGCGGCAAGACCGGCCCGTCGCCCATCGACACGCTGCTCTGCGCCCTGGCGGGATGCACGGGCGTCGACATCGTCGACATTCTTGCCAAGCGCCGCACGCCGATGAGCGCGATGTCGGTGGACGTCGTGGGCGATCGCTTTTCCGGGACGCCCGGCCGCATCACGAAGATCCATCTGGTCTACCACATCATCGGCGCCGGCGTGGAACGCGTGCACGCGGAGCGCGCGATCGAGCTGGCGGTGACGAAGTACTGCTCGGTGCGCGATTCGCTGGACCCGAACATGCCGGTCACGTGGGCGCTGGAGTTGAACGGGTCGTACGAGTGACCATGCGGCGCAGATAGGCAAGATACTGTAACTCCTTAGGGAACAGGGGGGAGGGTTTCAGGGGGCAGGAAGCA
>CANGXK010000132.1 GCA_947457715.1 Gemmatimonadota bacterium | reverse complement strand
TCGACGGCGACGGCGATCTCGACCTGTTCGTGCAGGAGCGGTCGTCGGCGCTGATGCACTTCGAAAACGTGAATGGCCGCTTCGTGTGGCGCTCCGATCGTTTTCTCGATCTGCATGTCGGTGAGTGGTATCGCTTCGTCGATCTCGATGCCGACGGACGCGTGGACCTGCTGAGCGAGTCGCCGACGAGCTACATCCGCGCGTGGCGTAACGTTGGCACGAAGAGCGCTGCGACGTTTCGCATTGCGGTGGACTCGCTGCGCGATGGCGACAACGCACCGATTCCGGCCGACCGGCAGAATATCCTCAACATCGTGGATGTCGACTGCAACGGCCGGCTCGATCTGTTCATCGGCCGGGTGGCCGGCACGGTGGATCGTTTCGAAGCGGTGCCCGGAACGGAGCAGGACGGTGTACCGCGTTTCGCCCTGCACACCGAGCGGTTCGAGGGCATCGAAGTACTCGGCCCGGTGCCCGGGCAGCCGGTGCAGGGGCGTGGATCCCGACACGGGGCGAACACGCTCGCCTTCGGTGACATCGACGGCGACCGTGATCTCGATCTGTTCTGGGGCGACTACTTCGAGCAGGGGGTGCTGCTATTCGAGAATCGCTCCAGCGGCTGCACGACGCCGGCGATGCGCGGGAATGAACCGAAGCGCTTTCCGGTCAGCGCGCCGGTGCTCACGAGTGGGTACAACGCGCCCACGCTGGGCGACCTCGATGGTAACGGCTTCACCGATCTGCTCATCGGCGTGATCGGTGGGGCGTACACGCCACGGACGACGTCCATCGACAACCTGCTGCTTGTTTCGCAGCGCGCGGCCGGAGATTTCACGCTCACCACGCGGCGTCTGATCCGGACGCTCGATGTGGGCAGTGATGCGATGCCCACGTTCGCCGATCTCGATGGGGACGGCGATATGGATCTGCTGGTAGGGAACCGGATCGACACCGTGGGCGACACGGCGGGGACCATCGCCTGGTTCGAGAATACCGGGAGCGCCCGCGCGCCGTCGCTGGTGCATCGCGGCGCGCTACCGATGCAGCGCGAGTTTCACTACGCGCCGACGGTGGCCGATCTCGATGGTGATGGTCTTCCCGATCTGCTGTTGGGTACGTGGCGCGACAAAGTGCAGTTCTGGCGCAACACGGGTTCGCGCGCGGTGCCCGCGTATACGCTCGCTGACAGCGCCCTCGTGGTGCTCACGCGCGGCAGCAACAGCGCGCCGGCGTTCGCCGATCTTGATGGTGACGGCGACCTGGACCTGTTCGTGGGCGAGGCCTCGGGCCAACTCAACTTCTATCGCAACATCGGCTCACGTGTGGCGCCGCGCTTCGAACTGGTGAGCGATGTCTTTCAGAGCATCGATGTCGGGCGTCGCAGTACGCCCACCTTTGCCGACATCACGGGCGACGGCAAGCCGGACTTGCTGCTGGGCAGCGAAGACGGCGGCGTGCAGCTCTGGCGGAATGTGTCGGACAGTGCGGGGGTGCGCTTCGAGCAGGACCCGTCGTTCACGCTGCCGAGTGGGCCGTACTCCAGCGTGGCGGTGGCCGACCTCGATGGCGACGGCGATCTGGATATCGTGGTCGGCACCACGTCGGGTGGGCTGTTGTACTTCGAACAGGTGCGGCGCTGAGCGGTCTGGTTGACCTTCTGGCATTATGTGACCATAGTTATGACTATGGTCACTGTGTCGAAAAGCGCCCTGAAAGCTCGCATGCTCGAGTATTTCCGCGAAGTCGAGCGTACGGGTGAGGAGCTGGTGGTCACCAGCGACGGCGTACCCGTGCTGAAGGTGGTGCCGTTCACCGAGACGCGGTCGGTCGACGACGCGTTCGCCGACGTGCGCGGCGCACTCACGTGGACGGACGACATCGATGCCCCCACCGACGCCGAGTGGCCCGCACCGTGAGATGCCTCGTGAGCGGCGCATGAGGCGCGTGGTGCTCGACACCTCGGCGCTGTTGTTCTGGACATTGGCGCCCGAGCGACTCTCGGCTCGGGCACGCGGGGCGATCGAGGCGGCCGCGCCGTTCGGTTGGCTGGCCAGCGCCATCTCGCTGTGGGAGATCGGCCTCAAGGTGCAGCGCGGTCAACTCTCGCTTGGCGTCTCGTTCGCGGAGTACGTGCAACGATTACAGCTCGTGGATGGCCTGGTGTTGGCGCCGGTGGATGTCCGCACGTGGTTGCGCACGCTGGAGCTGGACTGGGCGCACCGCGATCCGGCCGATCGCGTGATCGTGGCGACCGCCGAACTGCAGTCGCTACCGTTGGTGACGTCGGATGTGGAGATGGGGCGGTACTACGCGGACGTGGTATGGTGATGGCCGCACGAGGAGTCCTGCCGGGACGCTGGGGGCGTGAACGCTACCGGTAGTTATGTCCCTTCACATGCTGCTCGCCGCCGCCCAGCTCCAACGCCTTGAACTGTTTCGCGCGCACATTCACCACGTGTTGCTCTATTTGCAGCGTACCGCGAATGAGCAGCATCGGTGATGTGGAGAGCAACTGCGCATGTTCTTCGAAGCGATCGGGGGTGATCACGATGTTGATCATCCCCGTTTCGTCTTCGAGGGTGAGAAAGACGAATCCCTTGGCGGTGCCCGGGCGCTGCCGACAGATCACCAGTCCGGCCACGGCCACGCGCTGGCCATCCTTGCCCAGTTCGTGCGCTTCACGGGCCGACAGTACGCCGTTGGGTGCCAGAATGGGGCGCACGTGCTTCATGGGATGCCCGGCCAGCGACAGCCCCGTCATGCGATAGTCGGCTTCGGTGAGCTCGATGGGCGTGTAGGCCGGCAGTTGTGTGGGCACCGGCTGCGCCTGAAAGGGCGCCAGCGGCAACTCGGGACCACGGGTGGCGGCCATCACTTCCCAGAGCGCTACGCGCCGTCGCCGTTCGGCCGGTTCGTGCGCGAACATGCTGTCGAACGCACCGGCTTCGGCCAGTCGACGCCATGAGGTCTTGTCGAGCGACACGCGACGCACGGCGTCTTCGACACTGGTGAACGGGCCCTGTACCAGCGCCGCTTCGAGGGCGCGACGGGCCTTGGCGCCCAGTCCGCGTACGAGTCGCACACCCAATCGTACGGCCACCACATCGCGCATGGGTTGTGCGCCGACGTGACGACCCCAGCGCACCACGCCATCGTTGGGCACGAGCACGCGTCCATCGGCCATCTCGAGGGCGTGATCCCACATGCTGCGGGTGAGATCGACCGGGCGCACTTCCACGCCATGTCGCTTGGCGTCTTCGATGAGCGTGCCCGGCGCATAGAAGCCCATCGGCTGCGCGTTGAGAATGGCGGCGGTGTATTCGGGCGCGTAGTAGTGCCGGAGCCAGGCGGTGGCGTACACGATGAGCGCGAAACTGGCCGCATGACTTTCGGGGAAACCGTAATCCGCGAAGGCGTTGATCTGGTTGTAAATGCGACGGCCGGTTTCTTCGGGGATGCCGTTCTTCGCCATACCCGCAATCAGCTCTTCGCAGATCTGCGCCATGCGTTCGTGCGAGCGCTTGTGCCCCATGGCGCGGCGCAATTGGTCGGCCTGCGCGGGTGTGAAGCCGGCGGCGACGATCGCCACCTGCATGCCTTGCTCCTGAAAGAGCGGCACGCCGAGCGTGCGCTTGAGCACCTTCTCGAGCATGGGGTGCGGATACGTGACCGGTTCCAGCCCCGCGCGCCGTCGCAGATACGGATGCACCATCTCGCCCTGAATGGGACCCGGGCGGATGAGTGCGACCTCGACCACGAGATCGTAAAAGCAGCGCGGCTTCAACCGCGGCAGCGTATTCATCTGGGCGCGACTCTCGATCTGGAAGAGTCCCACGGTATCGGCGCGACACATCACGTCGTACACGGCCTGATCGCTCATGTCGAGCTGCCCGAGATCGATCGTGGTGCCGCGCGTGTGCCGGATATACAGCAAGCAATCCTGCACCACGGTGAGCATGCCGAGCCCCAGCAGGTCGATCTTGACTAGGCCGACGGGATCGAGATCGTCCTTCTCCCACTGGATCACGGTACGACCCGGCATGGACGCGGGCTCGATGGGCACGATGGAGCCGAGCGGTTCTTCGGTGAGAATGAACCCGCCCACGTGAATGGAGCGATGACGGGGCAGTTGATGCAGGCCGGCCACCACGTCGGCCAAGCGACGCACGCGCTCGTCGTTGGGATCGAGACCGGCGCGTGAGAGCACGTCGCGACCGCTGGCGGTATCGCGGGTAGCGGTGGTGCGGTTGCGGCGTTCCTCGTGACTCTCGGTTTCACTCGGGCGGCTGTTGTCACTGCCCTTGGCCAGCGGACCGAGCTGCGCGCGGGCGTCGGCCGCGATCTTCCGCTCGGCCTGCATGTCGATGACCTGCGCCCACGTGCCGTCGTGATCGGTGGGGCCCTTGGGGGCGCGCGAGGACTTCGTCTGCGTCGACGCGACTTTGCGCGACGCCTCACGCACCACGCGGGCCTTGGTGGTGGCTTCGGTACCGCCGATCATCTGCTGGCCCAGGCGATCGGCATCGGTGGTGGGGTCGGCGCTTGGTGTGTTCGCGTCGGGTTCCATATTCACCCGCAGCGCATCAGCCGTACTCCGCGCGCTGAACCGATCGCTGAGCGACGCCAGCATGTCGCCCTGCTGCACCGAGAAGCCGAGTACACGCGCCGCATCGCGCACGGCGCTGCGTCCGCGCCAGGTGATCTGTTCGCACACCATGGCGGCGTGTTGGCGGCCGTAGCGATTGTACACGTACTGCAGCACGCGCTCGCGATCGCGGTGCGCGAAGTCGATGTCGATGTCGGGCGGTTCTTTGCGTCCTTCGCTCAGGAACCGCTCGAACAAGAGCTCCATGCGAATGGGATCGACCGCCGTGATGCCAAGGCAGTAGCACACGGCCGAGTTGGCGGCGGAGCCACGGCCCTGACAGAGAATCCCTTCGCGTCGCGCGAAGCGCACGATATCCCACACCGTGAGAAAGAATCCGGCGAGACCGAGCTTGCCGATCATCGCCAGTTCGTGCGCGAGTTGCGTGTCGTGTTTGGGTGTGCGCGACGTGTTCCAACGTTCGTAGGCGCCCTGCTCCACCAAGCGCGTGAGATACTCCTGCGCGCTGATGCCGGGCGGCAGGGGAAAGGCCGGCATGGACGGCTTGAGCTGCTCCAGCCGGAACGCACACCGTTCGGCGATGGCCAGGGTGGCTTTCACCCCTTCCTCGGCGCCGCGCCACCGCTGATAAATGAGCGACGGTTTCTTGAGCGCCCACTCGGCGTTGGGACGCAGGCGCGTGCCCATGGTGTCGAGCGTGCGTTCGTGGCGCAGCGTGTTGAGCACGTCGTGCACGATGCGCTGTTCGGGGGTGGCGTAGTGCACATCGTTGGTGACCACCCACGGTACACCGAGCTTGGCGGCGAGCGGGCGCAGCTGCTGCACCAGCGCGCGTTCTTCCGGCAGGCGATGATCCCAGCATTCCACCGCGAGATGGTCGCCGAACACGTCGCGCAATTCACCGGCGGCGGTGTAGGCGTCGTCGGCGCGTCCTTCGGCCAGCAGTTGCGGTACCCAGCCGCGCGGGCAGCCGGTGAGGGCCATCACGCCCTCTACGTGACGGGTAACGAGCGCCCAAGGCACACTGGGAGTGCCGCGCTCGCTGTCCATGCGGGCCCGTGTGACCAGCGAGGCGATGTTGCGGTAGCCGTCGCGCGTTTCGGCGAGGAGCACCATGTGGGTGCGTCGCTCGGCGCCGGGGTTGCCGATGTCGGGCATGCGCACGGTGAGCTCGACGCCCAGGATGCCGCCGATGCCGAGTGTTTCGCAGGCGGTGCCGAAGCGGACCACGCCGCCCATTTCATCGTGGTCGGTGATGGCGAGGGCAGGATACCCCAGCTCGGCGGCCCGCTCGGCCAGTGACTCGGGGAGCGAGGCCCCGTCGAGCAGGGAGAGTGCCGAGTGGCAGTGGAGTTCGACGTACTGGTTCGGCATGGATTACCGAATATACACCGAAGATCGTGGATCCGGCGAAGGTGGGGAAGCGGGCCCTGCCGCCGCGGTACCGCCGTTAGGTTGACGCAATGCCGAATTCCATCCGTCCCTCCCAGCGCCCCGAGCACACGGTCAACAACGTGCTCGAGAACGCCGATACGATGTCCACCGAGGAGCTGGACAAACTGCCGTACGGCATGATCCAGCTGGACGCCACGGGGCGGATTCTGAACTACAACGCCGTGGAGTCGAAGCTGGCGTCGTTGAAGAAGGAAGACGCGATCGGCAAGCAGTTCTTCACCGAGATCGCGCCGTGCACGAAGGTGCAGGACTTCTACGGGCGCTTCAAGGAAGGGGTGATCCGCGAATCACTCGATACGAGCTTCCGCTTTCACTTTGCGTTCAAGCAGAACCCGCGTGACGTGACCGTGCGGCTGCTGTACTCACGCCGGACGCGCACGGTGTGGGTGCTGATTTCCGATCATGAAGGGAAGCCGCTGGAGGGGTGACGGCGGCGTTGCTGCGTCCGCGCACCGCCCATCACCCCTTTATGCCGCGCCAGAAGACGAGGCCGATCCCCAGCACGTAGCCGAGGATGATGAGCAGGCTACCGGGCTCCGCAACGGTGCGTCCGTGCCGAGAGCGATGCACCAAGGTCGCCGCGGCGATGGTCATGAGCACGATCGCCACGAGCGCCGACACGGCATGGGCGGGGTCGGCGATCGACAGAATGGGCGGGCCGGGGTGGGCCAGATCGAGGAGGGCGAAGAGCGCCATGTTCACGGCGTTGCTGCCGAACAGATTGCCGACGGCCATGTCGTAGGCGCGCAGGCGTACGGCCGCGAACGAGGTCACGAGTTCGGGCAGCGAGGTGGAGAGCCCCACGAGCCACGTACCGACGAACGTGGTCCCCACGCCCGTCGCGATCGCGATACCGTCGGCGGCCTTCGCGAACTGCGGTGCCGCCAAGACGATCACGAGCGCCGCACCGACGAATAGCACGACCGCGCGCTGAAGCGACATGGCCGTCTTCGGCGCTTCGGTGGTGGTCGTCGTGTCGTCGGTGACGTGGTCAATCGCGCTGGCGGCGCTGCCGACCTGCACGCTGCCGGACATCTCCACGACTTCCGTCGCACTCTGCGCCACGGTGCTGTGCAGGAAGGCCGCGCGCGACGCGATGGCGTAGACTGCCAGCAGGAACCACGACGTGAGTCCGAT
>CANGXK010000131.1 GCA_947457715.1 Gemmatimonadota bacterium | reverse complement strand
GACTTGAGCGCGGAGGGAGTGATCGAGGTCAACGACTCCTCGGTGCCCGTGGGCTCGAGCGCATACGGATGGCCGGAGAACGCGATGCTGTCGGCGAGATAGTCGAGCAACGCATCGGGGCTGTCCTTGCGCTGACGAGTGGCCGTGACGAACTGCTCGCGCACCAGCTCCACCTCGGCCGGATCGAGACGCGGCGCCATGACCCGATCGGCCAGAATGGCCCACGTGCTATCGAGGCCGGTGGTCGTGGCGCGCAAGCTGATCGTGGTCCAGTCGGCATTCGCGCCGACACCGATCGCGCTGCCCAACCGCGCCATCTTCGTGCGCAGCATATCACGCGGATATTTCGCCGTGCCGCGTTCGCTCGCTTCTAGTAACAGCGTCTCGATGCCCTGATTGCCCGCTGTAAGTTGACGCGTGCCACCCAGCAGATACAGGTTGGCCGCCACCACATTGTTGGCACTGACACGACGCAGAATCACGGGAATACCCGCGACATCGAACTTCGACGTGAGCGTATCGGTCGGCGACGTAATCGCCGACGAGAGGTCTACCGGCTTCGCTGGTGCCGCCTTGGCAGCGGCCGTCACCGGCGCTTTCGCCGCCGGCTTCTTCGCCGCAGTCTGCCCCGGCAGCGCTCCCGCCGAGCACACCATCACTGCCGAAAGCACGACGCCGTACCCCATACCCCATACTCCATACGGTGTTTTCACGGCCGCACCACCGGACGCAGCGCCGGCGTCAGCAACTCCTTCTCCATGAGGCCGATCGAGCGGCGCGCTTCACTGGAGAGCAGCACGCTGGTCACGCGCGGCTTCCCCGCGATGTACGTGGTGGTGTACCGCAGAAGGTCGGTGATGCGCTGCTGGGCCATGGTGTCCGTGTAGCCGATGAAGTAGTCGAGGTTGGAGACGCTCCACCAGAATCCGATCGTATGCGCGATCTCCGACGCCTTTTCGATGCCGAAGGCACTCGAGACGGTGCGCTGCGCCTTCACCGCTTCCAGTTCGCGCGTGGTGACGTAGGTGGCGTCGGTGAAGCGCGCAATCTCACGCTCCAATGCCGCCATCGCCGCGCGATACTTGTCGGGCGTGGTCTGGCCGCTGATCGAAATCGGGCCGGTCTGATTCAACGTGTAGTAGTTCACGCCGACGCCCTGCCACAGGCCGGTATCGACGAGATTTTTCTGGAAGGTCGACCCCGGTGTGTTGAGCACGTCGCTGAATACGTCGGCCGCGAATGTCGCGCCGGGATCCTTCCCCACGCTCGGCCCCTGCCACTGAATCAGCACGGCCACGGCGTTGATCGGCTCTTCGCTGATGTGCGCCTTGTTGCCATCGAGCGCGGGAATGGGCGGGATGGGATCCGCCTTGAATGGATCCTCACCGCGCGGCCACGAGCCGAACACCTGCTCGGCCAACACGAATACCTGCTCCGGATCGACATCGCCGGTCACGATCAGGGCGCTGTTGTTCGGCACGTAATACTTGCGCTGAATCTCGCGCATCTGCGCCGGCGTGACGTTGGCGATCACCGTGCGATCACCGATCGTATTCTTGCGGCTGAACTGGCCCGGATAGAGCAACTCCGTGGCCTTCTGCTGAAAGGCGAAGCCGGGCTGCGCTTCGTTGCGGTCGTACTCGCCCAGCACGACTTCCTTCTCGCGCTTGAGTTCATCGTCGCGAAAGGTCGGATTGATCAGCGCGCTGGCCAGGAAGCGCAGACCACCGGCCACCGAGTCGGCGGGTAACGTGAGATAGTAGTTGACGCGCTCCTCCTGCGTCGTGCCGTTGAACACCGCACCCAGTTCGGCGGCACGATCGTTGAAGGCCTCGGCGTCGGGCAGATCCTTGTTGGCCTTGAAGAACATGTGTTCGTACATGTGCGCCAGGCCGGCGTATTCGGGGCTCTGCGTAAAGGCGCCGTTCCGGACGTTGATTTCGAGCGTCGCGATCGGCACGCCATGGTTCTCGACGACGATCACTTCCATGCCGTTCGTGAGCACCTTGCGGCGCACCACCTTGGTCAGCTCGGCGCGGGACTGTGCCGGCAACAGCTGCGGCGTTGCTGCGGGGATGGCCACCGCGAGCAGGGCAGCGGTGATAAGGTGCCGGAGGGACGGCCGGGCGCCGAAAGGTGCAGGCATGCGACGTCGGAAGAGGAAGGGGCGAGCGGTATCAGAGGAACGATGGCGTACAGACCCGCCGCAGGGAATCTTTCGGCATGACTCCCACCCAGATCGCCGATGCACTCGTCGCGGCATCCGCCAACACATCGGTGTCCACGCCGCTCGATCGCGGCCGTCTGCAGCTCAGCGCACCGCTGGTCCCGTACACCACGTTCCGCATCGGAGGTCCGGCCGACGTGCTGTTCGAGGCGCAGACGGCCGATGAACTGGCCACGGCCATTTCGACCGCCAGACAGGCGGGGATCCCGTGGTTCGTGCTGGGGTTGGGTGCGAACGTACTGATCGGCGATCGCGGCATCCGCGGCCTCGTGATCCGGAATACAGCCGCCGCCCATACGATCTCTCCCGAGGGGAAGCTCTGGACCGAGAGCGGCGCCGTGATGCAGGATCTGGTGCTTGACACCGTGCGCGCCGGCTGGTCGGGACTCGAGCACTACATCGGCATTCCGAGCACGGTAGGCGGAGCCCTCTGGCAGAACCTGCACTTTCTGTCGCCGGCCCCCGAGCGCGAGCGGACGATGTTCATCGCCGAAGTGTTCGAGTCGTGCGAGATCCTGGCCGAGGAGGGCGAGCGGCGGGTGGTCGATGCCGGGTACATCCAGTTCGGCTATGACGACACGGTGTTTCACCATCGGCGTGACGTGGTGCTGAGCGCCACGTTCCAGCTCACGAAGGCCGACCCGGCCCGGCTACACCGGATCCTGCAGGAGAATCTCTCCTGGCGTGGCTCCCGGCACCCGTGGCTGCAGGTGCATCCCAGCGCCGGCTCGATCTTCAAGAAGATCGAGGGCGTGGGCGCCGGCCGCCTGATCGACCAGTGCGGACTCAAGGGCTTCCGGGTGGGCGACGCCCAGATCTCGCACATCCACGCCAACATCCTGGTCAATCTCGGGCATGCCACCGCGGCCGATGTCCGGGCCCTCGTGGCGCATGCGCAGGCGGCAGTCAAGGAACGATTCGGGTACGAACTACAACCCGAGGTCGGCTTTATCGGGGAGTTCTAGCGCCGTTCCCTGCGTGCTCTGCACTCTCTGCGCCTCCGCGTGATCTGTTCGCGGCCGTTGGCTTGGGAACCGATCACGCAGAGAGGCAGAGGGCGCAGAGATCGCAGAGGAAACGATACAGGAAACGATACGGGGGAGAACTGTGTCGAAACGCACATGAGGGATGGTCCGTAGCCTATGGGACACGCCCTGCTCGCTCCCTCCGATCCCTCCCCGACGTGCTTCGTCGTTTCTTCGAAATTGCCGCTCTGGCCGTTCTGGGCTTCGCGGCCTCCGCCGCGCCCGCCGCCGCCCAGCAGGTGGACGTGATCCGCGGCCGGATCACCGGCACCGAGAATGAGCCGCTCGACAACGTGGCGGTGGTGGTCACGTCGATTTCCGGCAACGTCAATCGCACGGCGCGCACCGATCGTTCCGGCCGCTTCACCGTGACGTTTCCCGGTGGCGACGGCGACTACATGGTGACCTTGAGCGCGCTCGGCTACGGCGTGAAGCGCTTTGAACTGAAGCGCGGTGCCGACGAAGACATTCTCATCGCCGACGCCAAGCTGTCGAGGGTCGGCGCGGTGCTCGATGCGGTGAAGGTGACGGCGGCGCGCGAGAAGGTGTCGCGCAACGACGTGCAACAGGATGTCGGCGGCACCGAGCGGGTGATTCAAAACAACAATGCGCTGCCGCCCGACCAGATGGGGGATCTCGCGGCGATGGCGGCGACGCTGCCCGGTGTGCAGCTGGTGCCCGGGCAGGACGGCGGGGCGAACGGTTTCTCGGTGCTCGGTCTCGGCGCCGACCAGAACAACACCACGCTCAACGGCATGATGTTCGGCGGCGCCGGATTGCCGCGTGATGCCAGCGTGTTCAGTTCCCTCATCACGTCGCCGTACGACGTGTCACGCGGCGGATTCTCCGGCGGTCAGTTCAGTCTGCGCACGCGTCCCGGTTCGAATTTCATTGGACGAGGGCTGAGCTTCGTGGGCGATGCCCCGCCGCTGCAGTGGAGCGATGCGGCGGCGCGCGCGAACGGGCAGGAGTACACCAATGGCTCACTGGGCGGGTCGGTGTCGGGCCCGCTGATTTTCGACAAGGCGTTCTACAACGTCTCCTTTCAGCTTGGACGTCGCAGCAACGAGTTGCAGACGCTGCTGAACACGTCGAGCACCGGATTGCAGGCGTCGGGCGTGGCCGCCGATTCCGCGCAGCGCCTGGTCGGGATTCTGCAGAATGCGAAGGTGCCGATCAGCTACAGCGGACTGCCCTCCAGCCGACTGGGCGACCAGGGCTCGGTGTTCGGCGCCATCGACTTCACGCCGCCCTCGAGCACGAGCGGCGCCGCGTACAACCTCACGTTCAACGGCAACTGGAACAATCAGAACCCCGCGTCGCCGCTGAGCACCGGGCTGCCGACCACCAGTGGCGAGCGCACCTCGCTGAGCGGCGGCCTTCAGGGGCGCCACAGCGGCTACTTTATGCTGCGCGGCATCGGCATTCTGACAGAGACCTCCGGCGGCATCAGCGCCTCCAGCAACGACGGCTCGCCGTACATGGATCTGCCGGGCGGGCGCGTGCGGGTGAACTCGACCTTCGCCGACGGCACGAACGGCGTGCAGAGTCTCGCCTTCGGCGGCAATCAATTTCTCGGCACGTCGCAAACGTCGAACAGCCTGTCGGCCATGAACACGCTGTCGTGGTTCAGCGCCAACAACAAGCACCGGCTCAAGCTGGGTACGGAAGTGCGCCGCGACGGCTCGGCGCAGGATCAGACGGTGAACCGGCTGGGCACGTTCGCCTACAACTCGCTGGGCGATCTGCAGGCGGGCATTCCGATCTCGTTCACGCGCACGCTCTCCCCGCGCGAGCGCAATGCCAGCATGCTGGTGGGCGCGATCTCGCTCGGTGATTCGTACCGCCGCACCAATCGCCTGCAGTTCCAGTACGGCGTGCGGGTGGATGCCAACCAGTACCTCGATGCCCCGACGCGCAACACCGAAGTGGAGCGCCTGCTCGGCGTGCGCAACGATCTCGTGCCCAATGGCGTGTTCGTGAGCCCGCGCGTGGGCTTCTCGTGGCAGTACGGCACGGGGCCGCAGATCGGCGCGTTCGATGGCGCGTTCCGTGGTCCGCGCGCGGTGGTGCGCGGTGGCATCGGCGTGTTTCAGAACACCCCGCAGGCCACCCTGATCGGTTCGGCCATCGACAACACCGGCCTCGCCAGCGCGATTCAGCAGCTCGCCTGCGTGGGGCCGGCCACGCCGATCCCCGACTGGAACGCGTATGGCAATCCGGCACTGATTCCCACGCGATGTGCCGACGGCAGCACGGGCACGGTGTTCTCGAACGGCGCCCCGAACGTGACGCTCTTCGCGAAAGACTACGCCGCGCCCAGCAGCCTGCGGTCGAACCTGAGCTGGTCGGGGCCGGTGCTCTGGAACCACTTCAATGCCAGCTTCGACGCCACGTACTCGCTCAACACGCGACAGTCGAGCTTCGTGGATCGCAACTTCGCCGGACTGCAGCGTTTCACGCTGGATAACGAAGCCAGCCGGCCGGTATACGTGCTTCCCAGCAGCATCGTACCGCTTACCGGTGCGATCGCCGCCGGCGACGGCCGGGTAGCGACGCCGTTTCAGCGTGTGACCGAACAGCGCAGCGATCTCAATTCGCGCAGCGCGCAAGGCAGTGTGCGCCTGTCGCCGACGAACTTCAGCACGAACTTCAGCTGGAGCATGAGCTACACCTACTCAAACGTCCGCGAGCAGTTCCGCGGCTTCACCAGCACGGCCGGCGATCCGCTGGCGGTGAACTGGTCGCGCTCGACGTTCGACTCGCGCCATCAGCTCACGTACAACCTGAGCTACAACGCCTTCGACTTCATTCGCCTGGGCTGGTTCGGCCAGTTCCGTTCGGGTACGCCGTTCACGCCGACGATCGGTGGCGACGTGAACGGCGACGGCTTCGGCAACGATCGCGCGTTCGTGTTCAACCCGGCGTCGAGCGATGCGGCCACGGCGGCCGGCATGCAGGCGCTGTTGACCAGCGGCTCACGGGTGGCTCGCGAGTGCCTGTCGTCGCAGCTTGGCGCGTTGGCAGGGCGCAACAGCTGTCAGGGCCCGTGGGTGAGCTCGGCCAACCTGTCGATCTCGTTCAACCCGATCAAGCTGCGCCTGCCGCAGCGCGCCAACCTGTCGTTCAACGTGTCCAATCCGCTCGGCGCCGCCGACCTGATGCTGCACGGCGAGAACAACCTGCGGGGCTGGGGACAGCAGCCGTTCCTCGATCAGTCGCTGCTGTACGTGCGCGGCTTCAATCCGGCCACCAAGCGCTACACGTACGAAGTGAATCAGCGCTTCGGCGCCACCAACCCGCAATTCAACAGCTTCCGCTCGCCAGTCACGATCACGGCGCAGCTGCGCTACGACATCGGCCCCACGCGCGAGCGTCAGGTGCTCACGCAGTCGCTCGACCGCGGCCGTCGCACCAAGGGCACGAAGGCGGGCGAGGCGATGATCAAGGCGCAGTTCGGCAACGGCGGCGTCCCGAATCCGCTGGCCACGATCCTGCGCGATCAGGACACGCTCAAGCTGTCGTCGGATCAGGCCGATAGTCTGGCCACGATGAACCGCCGCTACACGGTGCGTTTGGATTCCATCTGGGCGCCGATCTCGAAGCGGTTCGCCGACCTGCCCGAGCGGTACGAGCACGACGACATTTACGCGCAGTACGTGAAGGCGCGTGAAGCGAGCATCGACATCCTGCGCACATACGCACCGGCAGTGAAGGCGCTGCTCACCGACGTCCAGCGTCGCAAGCTGCCGCCGTTCGTGGCCAGTGCGCTCGACGATCGCTACCTCAAGTCGATCCGCTCCGCCACGTCGGGTGGTGGTGGCGGCATGATGATTCCCGGCGGCGGCGCGATGATCATGGGCGGCGGCATGGGCGGCGGCACGCAGATGATTGAAATCCGACGATAGTTCATTTCTCCTCACGACTACTTCACTCATGACTCTCAGTACCGCGCGATTG
>CANGXK010000130.1 GCA_947457715.1 Gemmatimonadota bacterium | reverse complement strand
CAGCGGGATCACCGTCATCCGCACAGCATTGATCCAGGCCGTGCCGACGACATCCAAGACGCCAAGCAGCCCTCGAATCGGCGCCGACGGCGACGCATCCTGCGAGAGCCACCTACCGAACGCGAGGCCAAGCAGGAGACCGAGCGTGACCTGAACGGCCTGCGATCTCAGCGGATTGCGGCGAGGCGCACTGGGGGAATCGGGAGCAACAGACATGCGCGCGAACCTACTCGAGAGCGCACGACTCCGCGAGCCGTTCGCGGTCCGAGACTAGACTAGAAGCCGAAGCCCGCCGACCAGGTGACCACATTCTTGCCGCGCGACCGCTCGCCGTCCTTGTCACCCACCCGCACGTAGTAGCCGATCTCGCCGCCGAGGGCGAGCAGCGGCCACAGGTGCAGCGAGCCGCCGACGTACGTTCGGCGTGCGGTCGCGTTGAGCGGATCGCCGAATGTGCGGATGAGGCCACCGGTGATGGCGCTGCCGGTGCCCATCGATCCCAGCGACTTGGCGAGACCGAGGGAGGCCCCTGCTCCGCCCAGACCGACTTTCGCCACCGCGAGCACGCAGAGGTCGATGCGATCCCCCTCGTACACCATGCCGCCGCCGTACGAGAGTGCCCACTTGAAAGGGGCGCCGTACGTCAGCCCACCCATGCACTGATCGAATCGCCAGCGCATGTCCGGCGTACTCGGCGCAGCGGGGGCCGTCGCGCCCACTGGCGTGGGTGCGACCTGTGCCTGGACCGCCGAGGTCCAGGCGCTCAAGACCCCGGCGCCCGCGACACACACCATCGCCAAAGCGACCCTGCACGAGTGGCGCATCAGAACTTCATCCCACCGGCTTCCGCGAACTCACGCATAGCCTTCTCCTGTGCTTCGGTGAGCGTCTCGGGCACGGTGATGGTGACTTCGACCAGCAGGTCACCCTTCTTTCCGTCTTTGTCGATGCCCTGCCCGGTGATTTTGAAGCGCTTGCCCGCCGAGGTGCCGGGCGGAATGCGAATGGCGACCTTCTTGTCGTCGAGCGTCTTGACGCTGATACGCGAGCCCAGCGTGGCCTGCGCGATGTTGATCGGCACGGTCGCGATGAGATCGAGTCCCTCACGCTTGTAGAAGCGATCAGGGATCACGGTAAACGTGATCACCAGATCACCCGCCTGCCCGCCGGACGCCCCCTTGCCACCCTGTCCGCGCAGCCGCACCTTGGCTCCTGTTTCCGCGCCAGCAGGCACGGCGATAAGCACCTTGCGCGACACGCGGGTATCGCCGGCCCCACGGCATATCGGACAACGTTCCGTGGGCACGCTGCCACGGCCGGCACACACCGGGCAGGGGCGATTCACCGCGAAGCCACCCTGCCCGAACGAGATCACGCCGCGACCGCTGCATTCGCCGCACGGGCGCAGCTGCGCACCCGGCGCCGCGCCGTTGCCGTGGCAGGAGGCGCACTCCTCGTTCACTTCGATGGTGACGGGCACTTTGCCACCGACGGCGGCTACCCGGAACGGGACGTCCACCGTTTGCTCGATGGACTGACCGCGCTCGGGACCACGCGCCCGCTGACGCCCGGCGCCAGCCGCGCCGCCGAACATCGACGAGAACAGGTCGCCGAGCCCACCGATGCCACCGACGTCGAAGTCGTTGAACGTGCCCGCCCCCGGCTGGCCCGGACGCGCCGAACCTGCGGGGCCTGGACGCGACGACGCGCGCGCACCACCGAAGCCGCTCATGCCGCCGAAGGCCCCCATGCGCCGCATGTCGTCGTACTCCTTTCGCTTGTCAGGGTCCCCGAGGACGTTGTGCGCCTCGGAGATTTCCTTGAAGCGTTCGGCGGCCTTGGGATCGTTCTGATTGGCGTCGGGATGATGCTGCTTCGCCAGTCGGCGGTACTGCTTCTTGATCTCGTCGGCGGTTGCCGTCGACGAGACCCCGAGCACCTGATAGTAGTCCTTGCCGTTGGCCATGCTCAGCGCGCCCTCAGGCGCCGTTCCACTGCTTCACCACCACGCGTGCCGGACGGAGCACGTGGCCGTTGATCACATAGCCAACCTGGAAGCACACGGCGACCGTGCCGTCTTCCTCGGGCTGCGATGCTGGCGCGGTGCTGACCGCTTCATGCATCGCCGGATCGAACGGATGGCCGGTCGGGTCGATGACTTCGAAGCCATGGCCCGCGAGCGACTTGAAGAGCTTCTTTTCGACCAGTTGCATGCCGTCAGTGACGGCTTTCGCGTCGACCGTGGTCGGATCGACGGCAGCGAAGCGTGTGATGTCGTCGAGGCCATCGAGCAGGCCGCGCACGAGTTCCCCCTGCGCGCGCCAGCCGGCTTCCTGCCGCTCCTTCACGGCACGACGGCGGAAGTTGTCGTACTCGGCGGCGAGTCGCAGATACTTGTCTTTCTGCGACTCGAGTTCGCGCTGCGCCTGCTGCAGATCGTCACCGTCTTCGATCGGCGGCTGCACCGTGGCGGGTTCCTGCATTTCCATCGGATCCATGTTGTCCACCGGAGCGTCAGACATCGGGTCGGTCATGATGTGCGTACGTGAGTCGTCAAGGTGAAGCGTACGTTCGTCTTACAAAGAAAAGGACCGGATGGCGCGGGCGTCAGCCCCGGGCGGTCCATCCGACGGCATCCTGATCGCATTCGAACGCGCGACGCAAGCGATCGAGCGCCAACTGGGCCGCCCGATACCGGATTTCCGAACGATCGCCCGGCAGGACCGCGCGTACGGCATGGACCTCGCCATCGAGATCGACCGCCACCCAGACGGTACCCACCGGCTTGTCGGGAGTGCCGCCTTCGGGGCCGGCGATCCCCGTGATGCCGATCCCGATGTTCGTGCCGAACCGGAGTCGAGCGCCGCTGGCCATGGCGCGCGCCACCGGTTCGCTGACCGCGCCGTGCGCGTCCAGGTCGCCCTGTGAGACACCCAGTTCTCGGACCTTGACGGCATTCGCGTAGGCGATCGTTCCGCCCTGCACGACGCGGCTGGAGCCCGGCACGGCGGTCAGACGCATGCCGAGCAGGCCGCCGGTGCAGCTTTCCGCCACCGCGAGCGTCGCCCCGCGTGCCGCACACTCAGCGAGCATGAGCGCGGCCAGATCGTCGTCGCCTTCGCCGTAAATGAATCGGCCCACTTTTTCGCGCACCAGCAGCGCCGCCTCGGTGAGCGTTGCTTCGGTTTCCGCCGCCGGCAACGTGTACGACGTGAGCCGCAGGTCGACGCCGTCGTTGCCGGGGAGATACGCCAGCGAGAGTCCGTTCACGCCACGGGCCAGTTCCCCGAGCTTATCGGCCAGCGCCGATTCGGCGATGTTGGCGGTGCGCAGGGTGCGCGCGCGAATGACCGGGCCACCCACCGGCAGCCGCTCGCGCAGGTGCGGGATGATGGTGTCGGCGAGCATGCCGCGCATTTCGCGGGGGACACCGGGCAGCATGGCGACCCAGCGCTGCTGCGCGTCTTCCAGCCAGATGCCCGGCGCGGAGCCGTGACGGTTGGGCAGAATCGTGCAGGCCTCAGGCACCATGGCCTGCTGGCGATTGCTGGCCGGGAGCTCATGGCCAAAGCGTTTGAGCCACCGTTCTTCGAGGGCCGACAGAATCGCGGCGTCCATGACCATGCCGCGCCCGAAGATCGAGGCGATGGCCGGTTTCGTCATGTCATCGGCGGTCGGACCGAGCCCGCCGGTGGTGATCACCGCACCGGTGCGCTCGAGCGCGTCACGGACGGCGCTGGCAATGGCGACGGCATCATCGCCGCAGGTGGCGCGGCGCACGATGCGCACGCCGAGGGTGGCCAATTCGCGCGCCAAATGCGCGGCGTTGGTGTCGATCGTGAAGCCGAGGAGGAGCTCGTCGCCGATCGTGACGATTTCGAGGTTCATGGAGGAAAAGTACCACGAACCACAACGGCGCCGGTGAACCGTACGGCTCGCTCAGACCAGTCGCGCGACCTGCTTGCCGTAGCGTCGCAGATAGAGCCCGAGACTCCAGAGCGTCAGCACCACGGCGCCGACCATGCTCGTTACGCCCACGAAGCCGTTGAAATACGCGAAAGCCTTCCACCCCCCGGCTCCCTCCCACCCCTGGCGCGTGGCGAGCGTGGCAGCGAAGAACCAGAAGTAGGCGGCGCCCAGCCAGATACTCTGGAAGGTGGTCTTCCACTTCGCCGGGCCGATGGCGGCGATCACCAGCCCGCGGCGCGCCGCGATCTGCCGGAAGACGGTCATGAAGGCTTCGCGACCCAATACCACCAGCACGATCCAGAGCGGCAGCGACACCCCACCGAACGGCGTCTGAAAGAGCAGCGGCGTCGGGTGCGGCATCGTACCCGCGGGCACGAGCAGCGTGTAGTGATTCTGGAGCCAGTACATCGGGATCAACGTGGCCACGAGCAGTAGCTTGTCGGCCAGCGGGTCGAGCAACCGGCCGAGGTCGGTGACCATGTTGCGGGAGCGCGCCAGATGCCCGTCCCAGTAGTCGGTAACGGCGGCGATCGCAAACAGCAGAAACGCGATGAGCCGCGCGGTCCACGACGTGGTGAATGGCAACCACGCAATCAGCGGCGTCAGGGCGATGCGGCCCAGCGTGATTGCGTTCGGAAGATTCACGGGAGTGTCGGGAGACGGAATGTCCGGTGCCCGCCACACCCGCAGTTACGCGAGCGTCTTGCGCACCAACTGAGAAATCGCTTTCAGCGCATCAAACACGCCGTTGACGGTAACGACCACAGTGTTACAGGTCGCCACGCGCTCTACCCGTTCACCGGTCGGCTACCGACGGACAAGAAGATCGCCTGGCCTGACGGGGTTCACCCATCCCCTTCAAGATGAGCTTGCGGCGCGCATTGGAGTAGACCCGACCGGGCACCGTGTAGCAATGGGATCGGGTCCGGATGCCGCGGATCGTCCCCGGGATCACGCGGCGCGCGCCCGCGTCACGTGGCCGGCACGCGGCTCCGTTACGCGCGTAACAGCCGTTCGGTGCGGCGCAGAACCCCGCGAGCCTTGCGACGCAACAACGGGTGCGGTTCCCACTGGAGATAGTCACGAAGGAGTTGCGCACTATCAACGCTTGGATGCGCCCGAAGGTATCCCAGTGCCGCCAACCGGCTCGTGGCGTCTGAATGGAAGAGCGACCGGCGGTGCCGGTGCTGATGGGCGCTCCAGCTGACCAAGCCAACGGCCAGCCCGGCCGCGAGCCCCGCCGCCAACATCCCCACAGCGCTCCACCCGGCCCCGCGACGGCGCATCAGAGCATCTCCCGACGGGCGGACAACGCCTGTGCGATGGTCACGCCATCGGCATACTCGAGATCACCGCCGACCGGCAATCCGCGGGCGATCCGGGTGATGCGCACACCGTGCGGGAGCAACTGTCGCTGCACGTAGAGCGCGGTGGCTTCCCCTTCGAGTGACGGGTTGGTCGCCAGAATGACCTCCTTGACCCCTTCGGGTTCGATCCGGGCGAGGAGGTCGCCGATGGCCAGATCGTCCGGCCCGACGCCATCCAGAGGCGACAGGCGCCCGCCCAGCACATGATAGAGTCCGCGGTATTCCCCGGCCCGCTCGATCGAGGCAATGTCGGAGGCTTCTTCGACCACACACACGATGGTCGGGTCGCGGCGCGGGTCGGCACACAGCGCGCAGAGCGGCGACTCGGTGAGGTTGTGACACCGGTCGCACGCCCGCACGCGCTCAGTCAACGACACGAGCGCTTCGGCCAGCCGACGACTCTGCGAGTGCGGCTGCCGCAGCAGATGATAGGTGAGCCGCAGAGCGGTTTTCCGGCCGATGCCGGGGAGACGGGCCAGCTCGCTCGTGAGTTCGTCGATGACGCTCAACGGAATGCGCTCAAAACGGCAGCTTGAACGGCAGATCGATGCCGCCGGTGACTTTGCTGAGCTCCATTTGCATCGCCTCGGCCGCCTTCTTCTGCGCTTCGGCCACGGCGACGACGATGAGATCCTCGAGCATCTCGATATCGTTGCCATTCACGATCGTCGGATCGAGCTTGATGCGCTTGAGCTGCATTTTCCCGTCGACGTCGGCCGCGACCATGCCGCCGCCCGCCAGCGCGGAAAACGTGCGCTGCGACATCTCGTCCTGCATGGTCTGCATGCGCGCCTGCATATCCTTGAACTGGCCCATCATCTTGAACAAATCCATGACTGTTCCTTGAGTCGTTAGTCGAGTAATTCGAGGTCGAGGGCGCGGACGGCGGCTTCGAGCAATGGGTCCGTCGACGACAGCTGTTCGGTGCGCTGCTGCTGCACGTCGTGCGCGGTGAGGCGTTTGGTGGTGTCCCGCGGCGCCTCGGCCCGCGCGCTGGCGCTGGCCGTCGCCTTCACCGAGGACACCACCGTTACCCCGGTGACGCCGTCAAAGCACGACTGCAGCGCCGACAGAATATCGGGACGGGCACCATCGGCGGCGCGGGCGAAGGTGTCGTCGGCAGGATCGTAGCTCAGGGCAACACTGCCATGGGCCGACACGGACGCCGGGACCAGCCGAGCGACCGCCTGTGCCAGCATACCCCGTCCGGCACTCTTGATGGAATCACTCACGCTGCTCCACCGCGCCGTGAGCTGCTCGACGGTGGGCGGCGGTCCGCCACGCGGCGCCGAGGCAGCGGCCCGCGATGCGGGGCGCTGCTCGGCCATCTGCGCGGCGGCAGCGGCTTCGGCCACCCGCTGCGTGGCCGAGCGCGGTGGCGCCACAACACTCGGTGACGGTTGGGCGATGGCGGGGGCAACGGCCGGCGGCGGCGACGGCGGGATCGCGTGCGCCGATGCGACGCGCGGCTCGTGCGCCACACGACGGGGCGGCGGATCGTCGTGACTGCCGGCCCCGAACCCGTTGATCACTTCCTCGAGTTCGACGGTACGATCGAGCAGGGCAAAGCGCACCAGCAGCGTTTCGAGCAGCAGCTGCGGCTGCCCACTCCGCCGATACATGGGCTCGAGTTCAAGCAGCGCGTGCAACATGCGCAGCAGGTCGCCGGCGGAGAGCTGCCCCTTCCGTTCATCGAGCGCGACCCGCATGCGCTCGGGGAGTTCAGGCGGCACGCCACCGAGCGCGAGCGCGAGCTGGGCGCGCAGCAGATCGCCCAGGCCCGACAGCACGAGCACGAAGTCCACGCCGTTGTCGGCAAGCCGCTGCACGGCCGGGAAGACCTCGGCGGCGCGACGCGACGCGACCATATCGAGCAATGCGAGAT